>JAJXZA010000082.1 GCA_021780285.1 Planctomycetota bacterium | reverse complement strand
CTTCCTTGTTGATTTTTACCAGCCGATCCATGGCTTATCCTCAATTGACCACTCAAAACGCCTGCGGAACGCCCCGAAGGCCTATTCATCCGCCATTATCCACAAAGCCAGAAAAATTGGCAGACCCCTGGCCTTCGACGTTTGGTTTGGGTCTGCCAATAAATCGGGCGTCGGGCCATGCCGAATCATACCAAACGGCATTTGCACTACAAAAACATGGGTTATGACGATGAAATATCGCGTCACGCCAGAAAAATTGGCAGACCCACACCGCACCGGTTGGTTTTATAAAGACAACAATTTCCGCATTTTTGGTATACTTACAAGATTAGCCTCTGCTGCTATGGCCGGGGTCGGTTGCGCCAAGAGAGTAGAACAGGTGATAGCAGGGCAGTATCTTCAACGGGAAACGATTAAAGCATGGAAATTCGCAACTTTTGCATTATTGCGCACATAGACCACGGAAAATCAACTTTGGCCGACCGGCTCCTGGAACGCTCCGGCGCAATTACGGAACGCGAGATGCAGGCCCAGTTTTTGGATGACTTGGACCTCGAGCGCGAGCGCGGCATCACCATCAAGGCCAGCGCCGTCTCGGTTAATTACACGGTGGACTCCAAGCCGTACATGCTTAACCTGATTGACACCCCCGGCCATGTGGACTTTCATTACGAAGTGGCCAAGGCGCTGCAGGCATGCGAAGGCGCTCTGCTTGTGGTGGATGCAACGCAGGGCGTTCAGGCGCAAACGGTGGCCAACGCGTATGCCGCCATTGAAGCGGGCCTTGAAATCATCCCTGTCATCAACAAAATTGACCTTCCCAGCGCCCGCCCCGATGAAGTCGCCGAAGAAATGGAGCAGGTGCTGGGCATTGATGCGCTATCGTGCATACCCATATCCGCCAAAAGTGGCATCGGCATTGACGAGTTATTTCGGGCCATTTGCCTCAAGCTGCCCGGCCCGCGCGGCGATATCAAGGCCCCGCTGCAGGCGCTCATATTTGACAGCAAATATGATGACTACCGCGGCGTGGTGGTGTATGTGCGTATGTTCAACGGCTCGCTCAAAATGGGCCAGAAAATTCGCCTGATGAGCCAGCAGCGCATCTATCAGATTACCGACCTGGGCAAGTTTTCGCCCAAGGCCACGCATGTAGATTCGCTTTCCGCCGGTGAAGTAGGTTTTTTGGTTGCAAACATCAAGGCTCTCGGCGATGTAACCGTGGGCGATACTGTTACCGATGCCGCCAACCCGGCTCCCGAACCGCTGCCCGGCTATCGGCCGATTAAACAGATGGTGTACTGCGATTTTTATCCCGGCCCGGACACCGAGTACACCCAGCTGCGCGAAGCACTGGAAAAACTCCGCCTGAATGACTCGTCATTCACCTTTGAGCCTGAAAACTCCGATGCGCTCGGTTTCGGCTTCCGCTGCGGCTTTTTGGGGCTGCTGCACATGGAAATTGTGCAGGAACGCCTTGAGCGCGAACAACATGTGCAGGTAGTGCAAACCGCCCCCACCGTACCCTACGAAATCGTGCTTAACGACGGCACCGTAAAAATGATAGACTCGGCCGCCGCCCTTCCCGACCAGAGCCGCGTAAGCGAAATACGTGAACCCATGATTCGCGCCAACATTATTGTGCCGGCCGACAACATCGGGGATATATCGAAGCTATGCTCCGACCGGCGCGGCATTTATAAAAAAACCGAGTATATCGGTCCGCAGCGGGTAATTTTGGAGTATGAACTGCCGCTGGCGGAAGTTATTTTTGACTTTTTTGATCGGCTCAAAACGCTTACCCGCGGCTATGGCACGCTGGACTACGACCTGATCGGCTTTCATGGCGACGATTTGGTACGCATGGATATTCTCGTAAACGGCGACGCCATAGATGCGCTGAGCCTCATTGTGCATCGCAGCAAAGCCGAAAGCCGCGGCCGCGCCATTATTCGCAAACTCAAGCAGGAAATAGATCGCCACCTCTTTGAAGTGCCGCTGCAGGCGGCGGTTGGCTCGCGCGTAGTTGCACGAGAAACCATCAGCGCCATGCGCAAAAACGTCACCGCCAAATGCTATGGCGGCGATGTAAGCCGTAAACGCAAACTGCTGGAAAAGCAGAAAGAGGGCAAAAAGCGTATGAAGCAGGTGGGCCGGGTGGAAATACCGCAGAAAGCGTTTATGGCGGTGCTGGAGCCAGGTGAATAGGAGCCGGGTTGTCGCGATAATCGGTCAGCGGCAGCTTGCGCGTCATCTTCTTATAAGCCGCAAGCACCTGCGGCGTAACCTTCAGGCGAATGTCCTTTACAAACACCACGTTGGCGGCCTTTTCGCCGAGTTTGCTTTGAAAGTGCTTCATCAGCAGAAAGAAATATTTTTTACCGTGCGATTCTATGTACAGCGGCGCTACCAGCGAACCTGTGGTATGCCTGCCGTTAAGCAGCGTGAAGCGATACAAAAACTGAATGCGAGCATAGGTTTTGCCGGAATAAACCTTCAGGTCGCTGCCATCCTGCAGGTAGCGCCACTGGCGCTGATCGCGTGACGAAGCAACAATGGTTCGTATGCGTTTAACCAGCGCAATGCTTACATCCTGATACCGCTTGATGGAGGCGTGCCACAAGCGAAACGGCGTGCCGACGGTGGTATATATGGTTCCCGTGTAAATGCGGCCATCAGTGAGCATAACCCGGCCCTGACGGCGGTCGGGTGAACCTTGGCCGGTGGCCACCAGTGGCGGCTGCGTAAGCGGCTTGGGGGCGATGTTGCCGGCCGGCGCTGTGGCGGTTGGGGCGTTTTGCAGCAAGCTGCCCAAACTCTGGCCCTGCACCCGAAAGGCATGGCATAACAGAAGTATGCACGCCGCCGCGGCAGCTGCTAAAGCGCCGCAATTTAGCGACGCACGCAAGGCACGGCCGCATCGCTCTGCTCGCTGGAATATGCCCAAGGCGTTAAACTGACATCGTTTGTGCTTCATCAGGGTCTATTATGCCTGCGCCTACCGGCCTTGTGCAACAACTCGACCAGCGACTGCATCGCCATGAACTCATGGAGCCAGGGGCTCGTATCATAATTGCCTGCTCGGGCGGCTGCGACAGCGTGGCTCTGCTTCGCCTGGTGCAGAGCGTGAATCAGTCCAGGCACTGGCGATGGCAGATCATGGTGGCACACGTCAATCATAATTTACGCCAGGCAGCCAGCCGCGGCGATGAACGTTTTGTGCGCAGGCTGGCCGCCAAGCTTCACTTGCCATGCGCCGTAGAGCAACTGCCCCGGCCCGGGAGAGGTACGGTGCCGAGCGAGGCACAACTGCGTCAAAGCCGCTATCGTGCTTTGGCCAAAATCGCCCGGCGGCATCACTGCAGTTACATTGCCGCAGCACACCATGCCGACGACCAGGCTGAAACCGTGCTGCTGCGGGTGCTGCGCGGTGCCGGGCCGCAGGGGCTTTCAGCCATGGCAGAGCGTTGCCGGCTAGGCGATGTACTGGCCGAAGAATCCAGCCGACGTACAGGCAAACGGCCCGGGCCGATTCACCTGGTGCGCCCCCTGCTGACATTCACACGGGCGGAGCTTGCAAACTACCTGAAAAGCATCGGCCAGACATGGTGCAGCGATCATACCAATGCACAGCACATATACCTGCGCAATCGCATTCGCCATCAACTCCTGCCGCTGATGAGGCAGATGCAACCCGACATTTGCGATCGCCTCGTTGCCCTGGCGGCAACGCAGCGCAGCGCCGCCGAAGCCTTGCGGCTCGATACCGCCCTGCTGCGTCGGGTCGCAAGACCCCGGCGAACCGCCAAAGGATGGTCGCTCGACCGCACGCGGCTTGCCGCGGGGCCGGCATTTGTGGCGGCGGCGGTTTTGCGCGATTTAATGGGCGAACTGAAGGTTCCGCTCGACCGGATCAACCGTTCTTCGCTTACCGAGGCTGTAGAACTGCTCAAGCAAAAAGGCCGGCCGCTACGATATCAATTTGCCGGGGGAATTGTTTTGGCGGCCAAGGGTGGATATTCGCCTGCGGCGAAGCGGCTGCACCTGACCAGGCAATCAGGAAGATTATTTTTAGGCGGGGCCGCAGGCATCACACCATCTCGCCGGAGCAAACCGTGAGCACCGCTACCGATATACCCGGCACCACACCGAAGCCAACACGCGGGCATTACATGTGGCTTGCGGCAATTGTGGCGGTTGCATTTGCCCTGCGCGCCGCACTGGGTTTACTGCATCCTTTTATGTTTCCTGATTCGTACGACTACAACGCTTTGGCCCACGCCATTGCCGCCGGTCGGCCTTATGAAGTACATAATCTTTTCGCCAGCCGCCTTCCAGGCTACCCGGTTCTTCTGGCGGGCATTTATCTCGCCAGCGACTTTAGCCGGTGGGCCGTTATGGTGTTTCAAGCGGCCTGCGGCTCGGCGACGGTGCTGGCGACCTATTTTGTCGCGCGGCGACTCATGCCGCGATCGGCCCTGCTTGCCGCAGGCATCGCTGCTCTCGATCCGCTCAGTATTGCTTTTTCGGCGGCACTGCTTACAGAAATACCGTTTACGTTGCTGCTGATGCTGGCGGTACTGGTGCTACTGCGTCTCTTGGAAGACTCGACGCGATGGCTCGACTGGCTGATGTTGGGACTGTGTTGGGCGGCTGCAACGTATGTGCGCGGCGAGGTTGTGTTATGTCTGCTGCCGCTGGTGGCGTGGCTATGGTGGCACCGGCCGGATTCGGCAGGCGAGCCGCGGCTGCGACCGGGCACCGGAAGAGCAGCTCTATCCACCGCAGGGCCGCTTTTGGCGCTGCTGGTCGTATTCGTAAGCCTCATGCCATGGTGGATGCGCAATTACTCGCTGTTTCATCAAGATTTTTTCCGGCTTTCAACATTGCAGGGCATCAGTCTTTATGAGTCGGTTTATCATGGCGCAACCGGCGGGCCGCGACAATCGCAAATTCCTCTGCCCAAGTCCATGGTTCATCTTAATGAGAGCCAGCGCGACCTTGCCTGGACGCACAAAGCATGGCACAGCATTGTTCATCATCCATTAAGGATACTCACGTTGGCGGTCGTAAAAATCGCGCGGACATGGTCTCCGTGGCTTCATGCCGCCGGGTATCGCAACGTGTGGCTTAATGTGTTTTTGGGGGCGTGGTCGGTGGCACTTTTTGCGTTGGCATTTTTTGGCATTGTGGGGCGCCAGGCACCCTGGCGACTGGTTGGTGTGCCCGTCATTATCATTCTATACTTTACACTGATGCACGCCCTGTTTTTGGGCAGCGTGCGATACCGTGTGGAACTGCTGCCTCTGGCGGCGGTTTTTGCCGCCATGGGCTTAACGCAAGTTTGGAAACGCTTTGATGCCGCTGACACGCCCCAAGCAACCTGAAACCCACGCAGGCGTGCAGCGCTATCCGCGGGCAAACCCCGCGCGTTGGTGGCGCACACGATCGGTGGGCCGAGCGCATCGTTCGCCGCACGGCATGTTTGTCAGTCCGCTGAGAAAAACTCTCTCCGCGATTATTTTGATTGCGCTGGTTCTTCTCATTGCCGGCGTATGGTACCTGGTTAACCCCAAGCGCATCAGCGCACTGGCCGAAATACTGCTTTCGCACGTACTCGATGGCCGTGTAACGGTACAAACCGGACACCTTTCTTTGGCCGGCACCCTGCGGCTTTCGGGTGTGGCATTGCACACCGGGCCGGGCCTTGGGCAGGCCAACACCTTGTTTTCAGCGGATCAGGTGGAAGTGAGCTTCAACTGGCTGGGGCTGCTGACGGGCCGCCTGCATGCGTCGCGAATTATGGCCATTAAGGCGCGGGCCAACCTTATCAACAATCTTGATTTGCACCACTGGAATTACGAGGCCCTTCTTAAAAACCGCGCTGCAGCAGCCGCGCAGTCGCAGCCGGCCGCCACCGGCGCAGCGCCCCTGCCGCACCTTCGGCGTCTGCCGGTGATTGTTCTGCGCCACGCCGCCGTACAGTGGGGCCAGATAACGCATGGCCGGTATACGCGCATCGGCGAAAGCGTTGTCAACGGCCGCCTTGCGCCGCTGTTGGGCACGCCCCGCACTTACGGCTTTTCCGTTGAACAGGTGGGCAGCGAAGCGTCCAGCCCGATATTGAGCGGCTCGTGGAGCCTGCTGACCCACTCCTTTACGGCCCGTGTCAAGCATGTGGAACTGACTGCATCCCTTCGCCGGGCCTTGCCGCTGTTTGCCCAAAAGCTCTGGGACCGGCTGCATGTTACCGGCTCGCTCAACGATTTGAGCTTTCATGTTGATCCGGTCAATGGAGTTAAGCTTCTTACGCATCTTGACAGGGTGAACCTGCAGATTACGTCCCCAAGCAAGCGATTGGGGCCGCAGGTTATTGCCATAAACGATCTATCGGGTTCGGTTATGGTGTCGCGCTCGCTGCTGCAAATACGAAACCTCAGCGGGCAGGTCATGGGGTTTGGCTTTGTGGTAAGCGCGGCCGACATTCATGGCCTGCATGAAGGGGCGCCGTTTGACGTTCACCTGGCTTTGCCGCATCTGGTCATTCCCGCAACGTACCCACCTATTTTGCATACAGGGGCGTTTCGCGTGGCGGAGGGCATTATTTCGAGACTTCGGCCCAGCGGCCTTATGAACGTGTCTATTCACATTCAGCGACCCAGCCAGGGAACGACTCCCATCGTCGCCGGTGAAATTCATTGTCTGAATGTTCATGCCCGCTATGTTCACTTTCCGTATCCGATGCGGAAGGTGCATGGACTGGTCACTTTTTCGAACCGGAGAATTCGCTTTGTAAGCTTAGACGGTCTGGCGGAGACGTTTCCATTTTCACTGCGCGGTTACGTCACCATAGACCAGGACAACGGCCCGGTAAGCCTTACAGTGAGTTCCACGCATGCAGCTTTTGACCGGCGACTTGCCGATTGCCTGCCGACCGGCATCAAAGTCGTTTGGGATAAGTTTCGACCCAGGGGATGGGGAAGGTTTGTATGCCACGTGACGCGTATTGCGGGCAGCACGCATGCTCCCAAAATACATGTTCATATATGGCCGATGGACGTAAGCGGTGCTTATATTGACCTGCCCTACCCGCTCAAACATGTGCATGGCGAGTTGTACTTTACCGCGCACAAAACCGACATCATCAAACTTGTCAGTCCGCAGGGGCCGCACGGCAGTATCACTTTTACCGGCACGGTTACCTATTCACCCGACAATCTGGCCGATATGAAACCCGACATTCACCTGCTGGCGGTTGATGTGCCGCTGACGCCGGTACTTGCACAGAGCCTGCCCAGCAGTTATGGCCGATGGGTACAACTGCTGCATCCGACGGGCACGGTGGGCCTTGACGCCGACATTACGCGCGGAGCAGGCGGCCAGCCGGATATTGCCGGCTCGCTTTCGATGACCAACGGAACGCTCTCGCCGCCGCAACTCCCATTTGCTCTTACGCATGTTGCGCTGGCCGCGACGCTTACGCCCGACTCATTAACGCTAAGCTCGCTGGACGCCGCAGCCGGTTCAGCCGATTCAACAGGCCGCACCGGGCACATTCATGTTCAAGGCGTGCTTAAGCAAACTACGGCGCATGGGGTTTCGATAGCAGCTTCGGGTGCTTGGAACCATGTAAACTTAACGGGCGGACTGCCAAGCCAACTGCCCGCGTCTTGGCTGAAGGCAATCAAAACATGGCAGCCCTCCGGACAGGTCGCCGGCAATTTCAAGGTTGGCCTGGCGGTGGACACCCATGTGATGACGGGCGGCGTAACCATGCACCTCAACCGCTTGACGGTAAACCTGCAACCCCACAACATGACGCTTGAACACAAGGGGCTGCCAGCACCCATCCGCAAAATCTACGGCTCGATTCTCATTCATCGTAAAGCAGTTGCGTTTACGGCGCTTCGGGGTAATGCAGGCAACATTGCCTTTGATGTCAGCGGCAGCTACAACCTGCAAAACAAAGCGGTGATCGCCGCCGGCAGCGCATCGGCTCCAAGTATTTCAAGCCGATGGACCAATCTGCTGCCCCACAAACTGCAGCGGCTGCTGGGCGCGATACAGCCACAGGCTGCCTGGGCGGTAAACATCAAATCGCTTGCCTATCACAAAATCGGAACCAAAAGCGATCTGTCATTGGTGTTGCAGAGTCGCTTTACAAATTTAACGCTGGCGAAAACCGCCAAATTATCCATGCAATCTGCGGTGGTAAACCTGCGGGGCGATTTTAGGTCTGACCAGCCGCAGCCCGATATTGCGGGCGATTTCGTTTTTCAGGCCGCGCACCTCTATGGCCAGCAGGTGGACAGCCTCAGCGGCAAGCTCAAGACCTCATTGTCTGAACATAGTTTGTCCATTGATGACATCGCCGGCAAAATCGCCGGCGGAACATTTGCCGGGCATATCCGTCTGGGGTTGGACGGGTCACACCACTATCATGCGGTGCTGCTGCTGAATCATGCCGAGTTGGCCGAATTGTTGCACGGGACCGCGCCGGCACCAACACAACCAGCCCAGGCAACCACAACCCGCCCGGCTTTGCAGCCAACAACGCGAACCACACAGCCGCACCTTCACACACCAACGCCCGCCCCGCCGCCGGCGGCGCAGGTAAGCACCGGCCACGTCACCGCGTCGCTTGACCTTACCGGCAACTGGGGCGATGGCGATAAACGTCAGGGCAATGGCATTATGCTGGTGCGACACGCCAACATTTACAATGTGCCTTTGGCAATGGGCCTGTTGCAGGTAGCCACCCTGCGTCTGCCGGTAAGTTACGCTTTTAAGTCCGCCAAGATTGCGTACAAGATCAACAACGACACTGTCAGTTTTTCGGACATTGAGCTGGACAGCCCTGGCGTAAACCTGCTGGGAGGAGGCTCGATGAGCATTAAGCATAAGACGCTGGACCTGCATTTTTCGACGCATTCAGCGCAGGGAAACAACATTCCCGTTTTGAGCCAAATTATGGGGTTGATCCGCTCGCAACTTTTACAACTGCGTGTGACCGGCACCTTGAGCCACCCCAAACTTTCAGTAGCACCTCTGGCGATATTCGATTGGCTGACGCATTTGAATCACAAATAGGCCGGGGCCGCCGCGTATTCGGCCGCCCCCAGCCATGGGGTTGCGGGGACGATTTGAATAAACGCCAGGGCCTTTATTCACAAAAAATGGGCGGGGTCGGCACCCTAAAACGGACGTTAGATATGCCCGCAAGTACTTATTGCAAGCGAGAGGACACGGGGTCTGCCAATAAATCGGGCGTCGGGCCATGCCGAATCATACCAAACGGCATTTGCACTACAAAAACATGGGTTATGACGATGAAATATCGCGTCACGCCAGAAAAATTGGCAGACCCAGGACACGCGCGTCTGCCAATAAATTTGGCGTCAGGCTAAATCGGGTTATATTAAACGGCCTTGGCGCTGCAGAAATGGGGGTTGTGAAGTCGAAGAACCGCGTCACGCCAAAAATATTGGCAGCCCCGGACACGCTATCTACTAACAACATATCCGCTAACCAAAGGCGAGCCGGTTGCGTTGTCTCGTCCTCAAAATTCACAAAATTGTATTGGCGTATGGCGTCGAAGGCTGCAGCGGTGCCAATTTGTTGTAAGTTGGTGTCTTAAAGCTTGGCCAAGAAGCTTATCGT
>JAJXZA010000236.1 GCA_021780285.1 Planctomycetota bacterium | reverse complement strand
GTAAGCATCCTTTGCGTCCATAATCGTGCCTCCTTGCAGTGTTTGTTTTTGTTTCTACTCACTGCATCGGAGGCTTTACGCGCTTTACTTGAAATTACCGAAACTCCAAGAAAATTCTGGAATTTTTAAAGTTACAGCCCGTGCCACACCGATGGGCAAAAACCGCTAATCTATTCTTATTAGTGAATTTCGGCCGCAAAAAGTTTATGCCGTGGATCATTTTTCAACACGCCGAGGACCATAGCGCGGCCTGCGGGCCGCAAGACGGGCGACGGGAGTTATGAGTCGGGGGTACAAAGCAGCGCGATTCTTGTTAAAAAAACAAGATGGTATAGGTGTGCAATGCAGAGACGTTTTTCAACCACAGAGAAACTGCAGTTCGAACGGCGGCATATCCGTGGTTTTTAAACCCACGGCTATTTATGTGGACCCCTTTTAGGGGCCAGGTGTGCCTGCAACTTTATGGGATGGATCTATTCAGGGGCCAAATGCACCCGCAGCCGCCTGAAAGGCTGATTTTTAATAGCCGTGCATTGGCAAATGCACGGTAAGTGATTCCAAAATTGCCGACCCTGAAAGGGTCATAGGGGTCTGCCAATTTTTCTGGCGTGACGCGATATTTCATCGTCATAACCCACGTTTTTGCAGCGCAAATGCCGTTTGATATGATTCGGCACGGCCCGACGCCAGATTTATTGGCAGACCCAGCCGGGCTAGAAACACCCGGATCTGCCGGGTGTTGCAACAATGTCTCAGGGACGCAAGCAGCATTGGCCTGGACCCCCGGCCCAGGGGCATTTTGCGCAATCGCCTTCGAGACCTCCATAATTCCCGCAAAGCCTATTTGCTCCACCGTTCATTGCTGCCAATGCTGATTGGTCTCACTGATGGCGATCTTGGCGGCCACAAACTCTGGAATGTGTGGCCTCCGCGATCGGCGCAGCGCGCTCCCCTTCAGAATGCTTTAAGGATATGATTTCATTCCGACTGCGACGATGCAAAAATAAATGGAGTGCACGATGTCAACAAATAGAATGCTTGGCGGCGATGGCCCTCAAAGGGAAAGGGAGATGCTGGTAGAGGCGGTTAAGTGTGCTCTGCGGAACATGGAGAAGGAGTTCGTGGATTTGTCTAGACTGAAGGTCAAGGAGGTTGAAAACGACCAAAACGCAGGATCGGAGGAGGCAACTAAAAAGCTGCTGGAGCGGCCGTACTCTTACGAGTTCTACCACCAGATGCGTTCCATTTGGCGCAAAAGGAAGTTCATCAACCTATTCAAGGATGTAGTAATCCAGGGCGAAGTTGACAAAAGGTACCAGGCCATTTCTGGTCTACATAAAATCCCTGATTTTCTGTTACACCGGCCAGGTGATAATAACAGCAACTTTGCGGTAATCGAGGTAAAGCTGGCAACAACAAGTGGACTAGAAAATATCGAGGACGACTTCAATAAGCTCGTGAAATTCTGCAACATACTCCACTATAAGTATTTCATAGAAATCATTCTTGGAAACAGCGGCGATCTAAATAGTGACGGCCTAAAGGAGAAAGTACGATCGTGGAACTCCAATAGGGCAGGCCGCAATTCAGTTGAAATCGTAGTTGTTCTGTTCAACACCGACGCCAATAGCTGGCAGGCTGATGAGTTCCTTATCAACTGGCCAATGGATGCGACATGACCACACAGCCGCGCCCACTACCCAACCCGCCGTGCAATCTCTTCAACCCTGGCGTGATCCCGTTCAGCATACACTTCCGTAATCGCAAGGCTCTTATGGCCAAGCACCGCCCGGGCTGCTTCAAGGCCGTACTGCTTACGAATGCGCGTTGCCGCGGCATGGCGTAACTGGTGCGGATGCCAATGCTCCACCCGCTCGGCACCGGCAAGATCGGCCACGGCTACCCCAAGCGCTGCGGCCCTGGCTATGTTGGCTTTTCTGATCGCGTAATCGATTGCACCCTTGTAGCTATCGGGTGAGTAGCACGCACCGGCCCTTTTCTTCGGGCGCTTTTGTACGTGCGTCCCCGGCCTATTGCCGCAACTCAAGGGCGTTTTGCGGCTTGCATGCACAACTGCCCGACGCTCCGCCTCGGCCTCGGCAGGGCTGAACAGGTAAGCCGTGGGTACTGCCTTGAGGAACGGCCGGATTACAGCTTGCGCCTGCGGGCCTAAGGGAACAATACGGGCATGCCCGAGGTTGGCGGTCTTATGGAGCCGGGGCTTGTATATCCAAAGCTCGCCGGTCATGTCCAAGTCCACCATGCTCATGCGGCATACTTCACCCGACCGCATACCGGTAAGCCATTGCAGCCGAATCATGGCCGCAACATGGCTGTTGACAAAGGACAGGGTCGCCTTTGGGGCACCTAAGCAGTAAACAGTTATCACGCGAAACATCACCACGTAAGCAGCCGCCAAACCACCGTAAGGCGTCATCGGCTGCACTATCGCTGCCGCCGAAGGTATCCCGAAAATATCGCCTAAACTTCGGACAATCCGCTTTCGGGTCATAATCGCAGCCAGCATCCCTTGTATACGCATCCATCGGCGGCGGGTCACAAAAGCCCCCACTCCGTATATCCACTGCGCCGTTTTTGACGTTTATAACCCAAGGCGACACTTCTTGAGGTATGATAGGTGGGTTGATGTTACGCATTGAATTCCTCTATAAAAATCAAGCCAAAGCCATATCTCTCGGACGGCCGAGTTTGTCTTACTTTTTTTGGTGGCTGTAGGGTGGTGGCAGGATTATATATAATTTTTGCGGGGTAGGGCTGGATAACTGGATCACGGGATAAAGTCTCTAATATTCTCTTCCCACTACCCTAAATGTTACACAGTAATTACTGTGTAACAGTTGAGCAAAAAAAGAGAAGAGATTTATCCCTTTATCTCGTTTTCAAGGGGGGGGGGTTAAGGGGGGGCCAATCCATCGGTATTCGTTTGCGCGTCCACCAGCGCGTATACCGGGTGTACCTCGTTGGGTCAGCTGCATTTGCCCTGCCGCTATTAGCCGCAGCAAGTATCTATGCGCTTGCATCGGTTGGCAGCCGGCCTTCCGGCGCGGCTGCGGCTATCGCCGAGAGGCTTATTGCGCGCGGGATAGCGGTATGGGATACCAGCCCCGGCGGTAGGGGGAGGCCGCACACCCAAATAATGTTGCGCAGCGAGGTATCCGTAGCCGGTACCAATGGTATCAAAACCCCCATTTTGGGGTAGTGCTCCGTATCGAAACTCTTCAAAACCTAAGGAATAACGAATAACGATACGGATACGACGATACGGGCCAAAAACCGCGCACCATCAAGAAGGCTGAATTATGAGATTTTGCCCGCCCTGCCGGTAGCCTTGGATAGCCGCCGGTGGGGCTTCTTTTTATAAAAAACGCGAGGCAAGCAAGTTTGGACGGCGCGGGTATGAGTATCTATCCCTACCCCCGATTATTGATACCATTCTTGAGGTGTACCTTAGTCCTACAAAACCTTTCCTTTCCGGAATATTCCGAACACACCACTAAACGGGGAAGTCTTAATATAGTGGGTGGCCACGCAATCTTTTGGAGCCGGTATCGTGTATCCGTATCGAAACTCATCAAAACCTAAGGAATAACGAATAACGATACGTAGCACTACCCAAAAATGGGGTTTTCGATACCACAACGCGGTGCGGTGAAAGCCATTTCCAAGCTGGCCGATTTTCCGCAAAAAAATGTGCTAGATGACGATGCGGTAAGGCCAAAATCCGCCGGAAAACTTTTTGACCTTTACAGAGAGGTCTACCGCACCTAATGCCCCTAGAAACGCACCAGTTGCCCCAGGATCAATCGCGGTGGTTTTCTTATCTTCCGTCAAAGCCAGAAGGCAGCCCAAGCAGCGCCCAAAATGACAACCAAGCCGCAAAGCGGGGTAATCAATGACCCCCGCGATTCACCAACGTATATCAACGCCAAGCCCAGCAAGCCGCTTAAAATCAAACACAAACACACCAACGCAGATCGCGGCCAATGGCCCCGCTGCATCACTTTCAGCATCAACACGCGAAGGTAATCCACAGCCAAGCCCAGCCATAAAATAGGACTGCCCGGCGATGCTTCGTGGGCCATGCCGGGCAGCTTTTTGAGAGGTATATAGCTTAGCACAGCTTGGGTTGCCAGTCTATAGCCGCCAGCCTTAGGGTTGGCTTTTTTGCTTTTAATGTTGCGGTGGGGGATAATGCCGGCTCGGTTATTGGACACTTTTGAAGGTATGGAATATGTGCCAAGTGATTGACGTAACACAGCAGGCTATTGGTTTTGATATCAGGGAAGCGCACCCAAACGATCCGGGGCGGTTTGTATTTCTTAGCTTGCCAATGGGGGAAAGGTGCAAAGCGAGAATACACCAAGGAGGCGGCGCTCAATTCTCTATTGATGTTGTAGCGGACAACAGCGAGCAGCTAGCAGAGACAATGGCTGAACATGGCTATATTGTCGTGCCTTTATTTTCTGATGGACGTAGAGAAAACAATGTGAACCCGCGATGGGTGCAAACTCTTGCGGTGTGTCGTAGGCAAAACAATGGGGTCATGTGGTTTATAGAAAATCATCCGGTTGCTCGACTTCAGGGGCCGCAGAGACAAGGTTTTAGAAAAGGCAATTTAGCGGACGCTATGCAACTATTTGAAGCAAACTCGTTATCTTTAAACTTAACTGGTTGCGACAATCTTTGGCAAAATGCAGGAGAACATATAAACGGCAACCCAAATGCAAGACGTCTCACAGTTCGACTAGATTTTTTGACATCAGAAGAGGTGCTGGAAGGTGCGCATCCAACTCCCAACATTCCAGTTAGCGGCGTCATTGTTCGCCCCAGCTAACCGACCCAAATAACCCACAATCCGGCCATATCCCGCCAGCATTAACCACTGGCGGTTTTTTATAGCCATTACCAACCGTTACCGACCAAAGCCATGATTGCAGCCTTAATGTTTGGCGGCATCTTAGCCCAGTTCTGTATCAGCGAAAGCAGACAAGCAGCCTCTTTGTCGTTTTTGGCGGTTGCAGCGCATTTTGCAGCGCTCAATTCTGAAATATGTGCTTTTGTTAGGGTTTTTGCCTTAGGTTCGAGTCCCTCACCGCCCAGTACCGCCATATGTACGCTCCCGCATGTACCCGCATTGCCCGGTAAATATTGGGTTTTTGCAAATTGCTGTTCTTGGCGTGCAGGCCGCAGCAAGCCAGCGCGGCATCATACCGCAGCGCCTTTTGCCGCGCGTGACAGAAACATATCTCTGTTGCCGCACCGGGCATACCGGCCAACATGGTGAAGAACCCCGGCGCTGACGGCGTATCTCAAATCGCATGAGAAAACCATGCCGTGGCCGCAGCTTTTTGATGTGGCTCATCCGGGTTGGAGTGCGGTGGCCGCAAAGTATGGCATTGATGCAATTCCGACGCAGTTTGTGATTGACCGGCAGGGCATTGTGCGCCGTGTGTCGCAGGGGTATGAACAGGGCGATGCGCTTGAGGTTGAGGTGAACAAGCTGCTGGCGCAAAAATAATGACCTCGCGGCGCGGCCTTTGGGCCGCGAGCGCAGGTGAGCAGTAGAGAGTTGAGCAGTAGAGCATGGCGCTGCGCGGTGGTTGGCGAGCGGAGACGATGACGGGGTTCACTGCAATTCCGAATGCGACTGGCTATAAAACAATTTCGAGACAGGCGTTACGGAGGCGCTGCGATTTTTTATTTTTAATTTGGTTTGGGGATTGTTTCTCTGAGGCCTCGGAGTTCTCTGATTTACTTCATGGCGCTGCGCTGCCGGTGGGGGAAGTCTGGTTTATCTGGTGGCGCGGCTCTGTTAAAAGACAAAATGTTGCCGGTTTGTGATGCGGCATGTGTTAAGCTGTTTTTGATTCATGTGTCGCTGCGCAGGCGCTCGACGCGGGCGATGAGTTCGCGGGCGGTGGCTTCATCGGTGCTTTCGGCGATGATGCGGGCGATGGGTTCGGTGTTGCTTGGCCGCACATGCACCCAACCTTGGGGCCAATCTATACGTGCGCCATCCTGGGTATCTACCTTGCCATCAGAAAATGCGGTTTTGGCCCGTGCGACCAGGGCATCGGCCTGGGCACGGGTGCAGGTGAATTTTTCTTTGATCATGGCATAGCGGGGTAAATCGGCCACAAGCTGGCTGACGGTTTTGTTGGTTCGGGCGAGCAGGTCTAAAATTAATGCCATGCCCAGCAGCGAATCGCGTACGGGGCCGATGCGCAAATCTATCACGCCGCCGTTGCCTTCGCCGCCGATGACCGCGTTTTCGGCCATCATGCGGGCGGCGACGTTGGCCTCGCCGACCGGGGTGCGCAGCACGCGGCAATTGTGGCGGGCGGCAATATCATCCACCAGGCGCGAGGTTGATAAGTTGGCCACCACAGCGCCTGGTTTTACGCTAAGCCGGGCAAGCGTTGCCAAAGCCAGCGTGTATTCTTCGCCGATGTAGGAGCCATGTTCATCTACAATGGCGAGGCGGTCGGCATCGGGGTCTTGTGCGAAGCCGACATGGGCGCGGCGGGCTTTTACTTCGTGGCACAGGCCGGTGAGATTGTCTTTGGTTGGCTCGGGCGTGTGGGCAAAGCGGCCATCGGCCGAGGCATTGATATGGATGAGTTCCGCACCGAGCTTGCCCAAAAGCATGGGTGAGGCAATGCAGCCGGCGCCGTTAATGCTGTCAAGCACCACCTTGTAGCGGTTGGCGGCGATGGGTTTGGCATCTATATGTGCGAGCACGGTTTGGACATGGTGCGCATGCGAGCGGCTGTCGGTGGTGAGCAGGCCGAGGTTCTCTACGCTTTGGCAGGCAAAAGGCTCAGTTTGGAAAAGCTGATGGAGCTGCGCAATGGCCTCGGCCGGCATGGCAATGCCATCGTGCCGCAAAAACTTAATGCCGTTGTATTGGCCGGGGTTATGTGATGCGGTAATAACCACCGCCGCCTGGGCCTTTAAGAAGCGGCCCATAAGTGCAATGGTGGGTGTGGTGGCAATGCCAAGCTCGGTTACGTTTACACCGGTGGAAAGCAACCCTGCGGCCATGGCACCGGCCAGCATGGGGCCGCTGATGCGCGAATCGCGGCCGAGTGCGACGTTTACGGGAGCGGAGGCGGCGTTTTGGCGCAAAAAATATCCCAGGGCCTGGCCGAAGCGCAGGGCTATTTCGGGCGTGAGGGTTTCGCCGATAATTCCGCGTACTCCTGAGACGCTTACTATAAGTTCGGCCATGATGTTCCTTCGTTGAATGAAAGTCTTACGGTGTTGCCGTCAGCGATGCAGGTGCATAAGTCGCGGGCTGGTAAGCAGCATAAGTTGGATGCGTTCAAAATGCCCCAGCCATTCGGCGATATTGGCGGCGAGCAGGTCGGTGGGCGGCGCAAACAGGCCGGTGGGGCAGCTTGCGCCGCTTAGCGATGCGACTTTGTGGCGATAGGTTGCCAGGGTGCGTTCGCCGAAGCGTTCACATTCAAACCAGTCTTCGGAGATAAAAACGAGCACGGGCACGCGCGGCCCGCCGCAAATCATAAGTTCATTCGCGACGGCTGTTTGAAGATCGGGCGCCTGTGGGTCGAATTGCTGCGGGCGATTAATAAACCGCAGAGAAATAGCGGGTGAGGCCTCGGCAATTCGCTGAAAAATAGGGCAGGCATTGACGCAATCGCCGCACCATGGCCCGGCGAGGCACAGCACATGCATTTTTCGGACAAAGCCGGAAAGCAGGGCTTTTTGTTCGGCAGTAAGCACGACCTGCTCGTAGACGCCTTGCCAGCGGCGTTGATGTTCGTGGGTTGCGTATTTTTGGAGAAACTCCTGATAAGGCAGGGCTTGTTCATAAGCGTTTTGCCAGTTGTAAGCCATTGGGTAATTTCCTTATTTATTGAGGGACTCTAAGCTTTAAGCTTCAGCCGCGAAAAAAAAGGTTGCTGCGGAACATTTGTTCAAACGCGGCGATGCAGCAGGTTTCTGGGTGGCGTTAGCCCCGGCATTTTTTGATGGCTTCGGCCGGTGTTTTGGTTACGGTGAGCACGCGGTCGAGCCGGGTGATTTTCAGCAGTTCGCGCAGCGCCGGGCCGAGGTTGCAAAGCACCAGGCAGCCGTTGGGCCGGGTGCTGAGCTTTTTGTGGAGCACCATCACAACGCCGACAAATTGGCTTGAAACAAATTGCACGCGGTCCATGTCGAGCACAATGCGGCGACGGTCTTCTTTATCTATGAGGTCGTAGAGGGTGCGGCCGATGGTTTCAAGCTCGGCGCCGTCGGTAAGTGAAGCCGTCTGAAACTCGACGACGGTGCATTCTTCAAGGTTTTGAATGTATAAAGGCAAGCCCAAAGGGTGAATCCTCACGTTGTAAACTATGACGCGGCGCGGATGTTACGCCGAGTAGCCGCGCCGCAGAGGGGGGGGGCAAAAAGCATGCCGCCCTGCGGGGTGGCTCCGAAATGCCCCGCCTCGTTTGTTGTCGGATATCGCAGACTCATCTTAAGAGTCGGTTCGATCCGCAGCCGCGCATATGGGCCATTTCAGACCCATCGCAATCCCGGTTATTAATCGGGCCGGACTCTTAGATTTTACTGGCATGCGGCCGGGTTGCAAACGACCACCGCAGCAGGCGAAAAAAGCGTGTGTATGGTACAATAAATTATCCGCGGCGGGCATGGAGCATGCTCCGCGGAAAAACTCTGTTTGATGCGTTTCATGGAGGAGCCATGCTGGAACAGGACGGTCGCATAGACGACCTGCAGATTGAAACCGAACTTTCCGAAAGCTACCTTACCTATGCGATGAGCACGATTATGGATCGTGCCCTGCCCGATGTGCGCGATGGGCTTAAGCCATCGCAGCGCCGCATTCTGGTGGCGATGAATGATTTGCAGCTTGGGCCGCGCAGCAAGCACCGTAAGTGCGCCAAAATCGCCGGCGACACGTCGGGTAACTACCACCCGCACGGTGAAGCGGTCATATACCCCACACTGGTGCGCATGGGCCAGAGCTGGAACATGCGCCATCTTCTGGTGGACAAGCAGGGTAACTTCGGTTCGATAGATGGCGACCCGCCGGCTGCGATGCGTTACACCGAGGCTCGCATGGCCGAGGCGGCCGCCGAGATGATGGAAGACCTGAAAGAAGACACGGTAGATTTCATACCGAGTTACGACGAGCAGCGCACGGAGCCGACGGTGCTGCCGAGCAAGTTTCCGAATTTGCTGGTAAACGGGTCGCAGGGCATTGCCGTGGGCATGGCGACGAGCTTACCGCCGCACAATTTGCGTGAAATTTGCGATGCGATCGTAAAAATAATTGAGCAGCCGCAAACCACCAGCAAAGAGCTGATGAAAATCGTCAAAGGGCCGGACTTTCCGACCGGGGGCGTTATATGCGGGCGGGCCGGCATTTTGGAAGGTTACGAAACCGGTCGCGGGCGCATTACGCTGCGCGGGCGGGTGCATACCGAGCAACTCAAGGGCGGCAAAGAGCAGTTGGTGATATCGCAGATACCTTACCAGGTGCTTAAAAAGACGATTATTGAATCTATCGCCGAACAGGTTAAGGAAGAGAAGATAAAGGATGTGTCAGATGTTCGCGATGAGTCGGACCGCGAGCACGAAGTTCGCGTGGTGGTTGAACTCAAGCGCGATGCCGACCCCAATGT
>JAJXZA010000202.1 GCA_021780285.1 Planctomycetota bacterium | reverse complement strand
TATTAACTATGTTGGTTTTGAGGGTGGCCGATGGTTTTGTATATTGGCTAAAGAGGCGGCCGCTTGGGCGGCGCTGATAACTGCTAAATTAATAGCTTACAGGTGTAAGGAGTTGTATTAGATGGAAACGGTTTTTACCCTTCGGCAGACCACCGGCTATGCCATTGACGTATCACATGATGGGTGGACTTTGCGGATTGACCTTACCACCCGGCAGGGGGGCATGAATACCGGCCCGGGACCTACCGATTTGGTACCAATCGCCTTGGCCGCCTGTGAAATGATGCTCGCCCTGCTGACGGCTAAAAAGCACGGGCATCCGTTGGAGGGGGTTGAGGCCACCGTAACCAAGCAATATGCCACCAATCCGTCGCGATTAGGCGATATGCGAGTAGAAGTTAAGAATGTTCTATCGCAGTTGCCGCCCGAACTACACGAGCGTGTTCGTGCTGCCATAGAGGCCTGCCCGGTGCTGCAAACGCTTAAGCATCCGCCGGCAGTGCATTCCGAGGTGCAATAGTTTGGGTTGGCAGGGCGGCTTGCCGGTGCCCGCTTATGGAGTGGCAGCATCTGGCATGGTGCCTTTGATGTGTATATTATGAGATTAATGTGGTTGATTTGCGAACAATATTATTGGGCTTAGCGAGAAATTTGTGTGTTCCATCTGGCAAAATCGCTCCCGAAGGCCTGAATTGATGTTACCAGCGTGACATTTATGGGGCGTGTCGCAAATCGCAATATAGGGCGAACCGCGTGGCACGGCAATTGCATTAGAATAAAGTGCGCCTACTGCCTAAACCGCAGATATTGCTTTGGGTGTGTTATTTGGGACTACGCGATAGTGCTAAAGTATGGACTGGCGATGCGGCTGCCAAAAATTTTGGAAATAAAGGCTTTACTTTTGTCGGTTAATAAATATAATGTTGTTCGAGCTTTTTGCTGTTTTGAAAGCTCAGGTTTCTGGGTAAGGGAGTTTTTAAGTTAGCCAAGCTCGAGGTTTTATCGAAGCCACGGAGGCGTTTCTAAAAAATCGCCGTGCCTCCCGAGATTTCTGTGCCTGTGTTTGGTAGCTTGGAAATATCCTTACCGGATGAGTGAGGTAACCAGAGAGAAGATGTGGCATATTGATTCCATGGCTGAGCTGGCTCGCCAGCTTACCTTTTCACCGCTGAATAAGAAGCGGGAGCAGTTGGCAGGTGCGCAAGAGCTTGTTGAGCAGATTGACCCTCAACAAGAATACCCTTGGGATTTTGTGGTATACCGCCTCACCGGGTTCCGGGGCCGCACGCCTTCGACGCTTTCAGTATCGGGCAAAATGCTTCAGGCTGATCTCGCCCGCCTGATGGAAAATTTATCCACCACGCTCGACCTAACGCCTGCGGACGTTGGCGAAGAAGTGCTGCTGCTCGATCAGGTGACCCAGCGATTCAACGTTTCAACCAAAACCATTCAGCGGTGGCGCAAGCGCGGCCTGGTGGCGCTGCGGTATATGTTTCCGGATGGCGTACGTCGCCTGGGGTTCAGGCTCTCGGCGGTGGAACGTTTTGCCCAGCGAAACGCCCAGCATGTGCAGCGATCCGCTCGGTTTCGCCAACTCTCCGAAGATGAAAAAGGGGAGATTATTCGACGCGTACGCCGCCTGGCACAGCGGCGCGGCTGGAATCTTAAGCAAATTTCTTTCAGGCTCGGTCGAAAAATGGGCCGCAGCCCCGAAACCATACGCTATGTGGTGCGCCGGCACGACCGGCAAAATCCGGATCAGCCGATTTTTGACGGTGTGATCGGGCCGTTGCAGCCGCAGGATCGTAAAATTATCCGCGACTGCTTTGACCGGGGCATGGGCGTTGACAGTTTGGCGCGGCGATATAGCCGCACCCGCTCAAGCATCTACCGCGTGGTAAGCCAGGAAAAGGCCTTGGCCATCAAACATCAAACCATCGAATTTATCGCCAACCCGTTGTTTGATCATCTTGAATCTGAAGATATTATTCGCCGCGTATTGCCGGCCCGTGCCGTTCAAGAAGCCGCCGAAGAGGTCGCAACCCCCCAGTGGCGACAGGAACTGGCTTACTGGATGCGTCCGCCCTCGGGCACACCCGCCTCGATGGTGCCGCTCTTTGCCGTTGAGCCGACGCCTTCGGCTCTGGTGAATGATGCGTTTCGGCGTATGAACTATGCCAAGGCGCGGGCGTTTAAGCTGCAGCAGCAGTTGGATGCGGCCTCGGCTCGCTCCAGCGAAATTGCGGAGTTAGAGGGGCTTTTGGCCCAGGCCGCCGCCATCAAAAATCAATTGGTCAACAGCCACCTTCGCGTGGTAATCAGCGTGGCGCGAAAGCATGTTCGCAGCGGCCAAGACCTTCTCGAACTGGTTTCGGATGGCAATATGTGGCTCATTCGGGCAGTGGACACCTTTGACTTTTCGCGCGGCGTGAAGTTTTCGGTTTATTTAACATACGTGCTGATGAAAAACTTTGCCCGCCGCCGCGCCGAACAAATTACCCGCGGCGATGCTCGCATGGTGACCGGGCAAGATGCGCTGCTTGACGAGATGGGCACACAATCGGATCGCGGTGTTCCGGAAGAAGTGGACACCCTGATGCTCGGCGGCATGGCGGCCGAAGCTGTGCGTAAGCTGCCCCAACGCGAACGCGATTTGTTAACCGCGCATTACGGGCTGGAGCCGGGCCAGGGGGCCATGAGTCTCTCGCAACTCGCCGAGAAAATGGGTGTGACTAAGGCTCGCGTGCGGCAGGTTGAGACACGAGCGCTGCGCCGCTTACGTAGTCTGCTCGAAACCGGCCAGGGGCAATCCACCGTGCTGCCGGGCGGATAAGCTCTGCGGTAAGCCCGCCAAACTTCGGCAGTCGCTTTATGCTGCTTGCCGGCACTGGGCGGTAAAATTTAACCGGTGCTTCTTGCGGCGCAGCGCGGCGATTCTGTACAATACACACCATGGACGTGCCTTTTGATCAAGGATGATCATGACCCAGCTTTCAGTTGATGTACAAACAGCCCCACGGCCCGCGTTGGCGGCTTCAACCGAACCGGCGATGTCGGTGCATGGGGAAGAAACGCTCTTCGCGTGGCTGAAGACTCCCCGCCAGGTCCGCGAGGCGGTTGAAAGGCGGCGGCTGCAGAGTGTGCTGCTGGTGACTGATCCGGCCATGCTGGAACTGGTTGCGACAGAAGCCCTGCGGCTTGGACCGTTGGCCTGTGCTCGAGGCCATTTGGTACTCACAGCTTTGCCGAGAGCAAGTTTGTTGGCGGCGCTGCAGGCGATGTTTAGATCGGTGGTGTGCCTGGCGGCTGCGGCAACACTGGAACCAAGGGAACTGGTCAGCGCCATGGGGGGTTCAGAGGCATGTGGTCGCCTGATTGCCGCAGTGCTTGATGTGCCATCAGGTGTGCTTGCACTATGGCGCGGCGATGCGCGCAGTCTCGCGGTTCCGCTCGTGTGGTTTAGCCCTCAAATAGACCTTGGATGCGCGGCTAACGCAATTGTCACCGTTCGCTCCGGCGGGCGCGAACTGGCCATCGGCGAAGCGGTGTTTTGTTCGGATGATGTGATTGCGGCGTTTGATCCGGACTATCGTCGGCGGCTGCGATGGCGCCGTTGGCAGCAAGACACAACGCTTGGCGCCATGGTGCGTCGGCGTCGCCATGAACTGGGTTTGCGGCGGGAGGAGTTTCCCGGCATTGATGCCAAAACGGTTGCGCGCATTGAACGGGGCGAAATTTTAAGGCCGCAGCGCGAAACACTTCGCCTGATCGCCCAATGCCTCGGTTTGGACCTCGATTCTCTTCATCATTGTCATGGGGCAACATAAACAAAAAAACGCATGAGCTTTCGCACCGTAAACATGCGACAATAATGCTAATTCCAGAGTGGCCAGATTATTAGTGTGCGATCAATGGAAGCCCGTAGTCATAGCGGCGGCGTGCTGTTGCAACGACTTCGTGAGAGGTTGTTTCTGGCTCAGTATGAAGCCCGGTGCTTTGGCGATTATGCAGGAAAGTTGGCATGTCGCGCAGCCAGAGCGCTGCGGTGCGTGTTGAGCCATTGGATGAGTCGGCGAAGGGCTTTGCCGCGATGGCTCAGCTGCGACTTTTCCGTCATCGTAAGTTCGGCTGTGGTGCGGCCCAGATGCGGAATTAGAAAAAGCGGGTCGTATCCAAAACCGTTCTCGCCGCGAGGCGCAGTCAAAATGACGCCTTCAACTTTATCAACAAAAACCGCCAAAGTTGTCCCCGGAAGCGCCAGAGCCATGGCACAGACAAATTGAGCCTGTCGGCTGTCAGCCGGTGTATGCGACAACTTGGCCAACACCAGATTATTGTTGGCCAAATCGTCGCAGGGTTCGCCGGCGTAGCGCGCGCTGCGCACTCCCGGTTCGCCGCCCAAGGCGTCTACGCAGAGGCCGGAATCGTCCGCAATGGCCGCAAGGCCGGTAGCATCGGCCCATGAGCGGGCCTTTTTTATTGCGTTGCCGATAAACGTAGGCCGGTCTTCGATGATCTCCATGGGTTTAGTTAGATCGCTCGGCGTACGCAATTTCAGGCATTGCAGGCCGGCCGCATCAAACTCGCTGCGAATTTCGGCAAGCTTGCCTTTGTTGGTCGTGGCGATAAAAAGCTCGGTCATGGCGCTATTTCCGGCGTTGTCACGCGTGGTCGGGCAAGGCGTCGGCGGCCACTGAGGTAAATCATAAGAATTGTAATATCCGAAGGCGTCATCCCTTCCAGCCGTGATGCCTGGCCGATGGTTCGGGGGCGAAATCGCTGCAGGCTTTGGCGGGCCTCAGCACGCAATTCAATGATGTCGGCAAAGTTGAAATCGGGCGGTATGAGTTTGCCTTCAAGATCGTGCATGCGTTCTACGCTGCGCTTTTCGCGGGCGATATAACCCTGATAACGCGCTTCAATTTGCACCTGGTCAAAAATAGATGTAAGTGACGCATCGCACAGCAATGACCGCAGTGCCCCATCGTGCCGCAAGGTGGTAGAGGTAAGACTTTGCCAGGCAACATCGGGTCGGCGCAAAAGTTCGTAAGCCGAAGTACCGCTGATGTTTATGGCCTGCTGCAGGGCGTCAGCCACGCGTTGCATAGCATCGAGTTTGTGCCGCAGCTGTGCTACCCGAGCCGGCTGGGCCAATCCAAGTTCTTCGCCGATGGGGGTGAGCCGCTGGTCCACATTGTCGCTGCGGAGCGTAAGCCTGAACTCCGCTCGACTGGTAAACATGCGGTAAGGCTCGGTGGGCGTTTTGGTGACAAGATCATCAATCATAACGCCGATGTAAGCCTGGTCACGCATCAGAGTAAAGGCCGGCTTGCCTGCTATGGCTTGTGCCGCATTGATGCCGGCGATAAGCCCCTGCCCGGCTGCTTCTTCGTAGCCGCTGGTACCATTAATTTGGCCGGCAAAAAACAAGCCGTGCACCAGGCGTGTTTCGAGCGTTGCGTCAATCTGGTGCGTGGGTGAAAAATCATATTCCACCGCGTAGCCCCAGCGCAAAATAACAGCATGCTCAAGTCCGGCAATGCTGTGAACAATCTGTTCCTGCACGTCTTTGGGCAGCGAGGTGGAAATGCCGTTGCAGTATATTTCGTCGGTGTCGAGCGATTCAGGCTCAAGAAAAATCTGGTGCTGGGTTTTATCGGCAAAACGCACCACTTTATCTTCAATGCTGGGGCAGTAGCGGGGGCCGCGGCTCTGTATCTGCCCGCTGTACATCGGCGCCCGGTGCAGGTTGGCCCGTATAAGCGTGTGAACTTTCTCGTTGGTGTAGGTAATGTGGCACGGTACCTGCGGCAGCACCGGAAAGGTTGGCGCCAGCGGCGAGTGCGGCGTGGCGGTAAGATCGCTGAATGGCTGGGGGTTATCATCCCCGGGCTGCGTTTCGAGAGACGAAAAATCTATCGAGGTCCGTGCAATGCGGGGCGGCGTGCCGGTTTTGAGTCGGCCGAGTTCAAATCCGAGGCTTTTTAGCGAAGCGCTAAGCCCGACAGCGCTCTGCTCGCCCACACGACCGCCGGGCGTTTTGGCTTCGCCGGTGTGCATGAGCGCTCGCAGAAAAGTGCCTGTGGTTACCACCACTACCCGACCTGAAAGTTGCTGGCCCGATTCCAGTACTACGCCGGTCATGCGCTGTTGGGCACAGTGGTCGCCTTTGTTGCATGATTCGGTAAGGAGCTTGTCTACAATGCCGACGACAATAGACACATTAGGACAGCGGTCACGTAAAAGCTGGCCAACAGCAGCGGCGTAGCGGTACTTGTCGGCCTGGGCTCGCGGCGATTGCACCGCTGGGCCTTTGGATTTATTAAGCATGCGAAACTGAATGCCGGTGGCATCTATAGCGTGAGCCATGAGGCCGCCCAGGGCGTCAATTTCCCGTACCATCTGCCCCTTGGCCAGTCCGCCGATGGCGGGGTTGCAGCTCATGCGACCGATCGCTGCGGCATCCATGGTGACCAGCGCTACGCGGCCGCGATCGCCTAAAATATGCGACGCCGCCCACGCAGCTTCAGCGCCGGCGTGACCGCCGCCAATTACAATAACGTCAAAGTTGGTATCGAACATAGGGTCCGTCGCGTACGCTTTTCTCCAGCTTGTGGGCTTCTGGCCAGTGCTTAACCAGTGGCAACATTGTACCAATACCACCCGCATTTGTTGCAATTTGTGCTTGAGGGCAAATCGTCCAATCGTCCATCGTCCTGGTTTGGCGGGAGGTGCCAAGGGCGTGCAACCTGCTACAGGTGGTATAAGCGCCCGATTTTGCCAACGTACGCGATGGCATTGCACAATTTGCGTTGTTCCGTATGATTAGGGCTTTGGGGGATCATGTAGGTATTTCTGCGCAACGCAGCGAGCCGGTGTTGGTATGCGCCTGCGTCGCAGAGGCAAATGTTTCTGTAAAGGATTCCCCATGAAAATTGGTATTCTCACTTTTGGCGATGGTCGTAAACGCGTAACGGAAGCTTCTACACCCGACTGCATGCGCTTTCAAAATGCCTTGAAGGATTTTCTGCAGGCCAAAGGGCATAAAGTCGTGGCCGGCAGTGCGGTGGTGTGGAATCATGCCACGGTACAGAGCGAATGCGAGCGGCTCAATAGAGCGGGCGTTGAGGCGGTGGTGTTTAACTTTGCCATCTGGAGCTATCCGGACCTTACCGCACAGGCGGCCATCCGGTTCAACTCTGACATCAGCATTATGATGTATGGCGTGCTTAACCCGTCTTATCCGGGCTGGGTGGCGTATTTTGCCAGCGCTGGCAGCATGACGGAAATTGGTCGCCCCTTTGCGCGGGCGCTTGGCGATTTGTCGGACCCCGCAGTGGTTGCGGCATTTGATGGCTGGCTTAACGATTCTAAACCCGCGCAGCGCAAGGTCGGCATTGCGGCTGCCAAAAAACTTCATGGCATGCGCTATGGCCGCTTTGACGGCCCCTCCATGGGCATGTACACGGGCCATGTGGATGAAAGCCAATGGATGATCCAGTTTGGCGTGCATGTGTATCATCGCGGGCAGCTTTGGTTTTGGGAGCTTGCCCAGCAGATAAAGCGCCAGCGTGTACAGGCCGGCCTCGATTGGCTGGAAAAGTCTTGCGGCGAAATAAAATGGGATGGCAAACGGCTTACGCGCGGCGCCAATGGAACGCTTGCCCGGCAGGTGCGTTTGTACCTTGCACTTAAAGATTTCTGCCGCGACGAAGGCATTGACTTCTGCGGCCTTACGGGCCAGCTTGACATGACCGAGCAGGCGCACATGTGCATTATGGATGTGCCCGAGGCGCTGCTTAACGACAATGCCGACTGGGAAGAGTCGCATAAAAAGCCGCTTATTTGTGCGACTGAATGCGACAGCAACGGCGCTTTGACCATGCAGCTTATGCACCTGATCAGCGGCACGCCCGTGCTGTTTGCCGACATGCGGCACTACTTTGCCGATCATGATGTGTACGATCTGGTAAACTCCGGACAGCATGCCCCATGGTTCAGCCGCCGCAGCAAAGACTACCGCAATAACTGGGAGGCGGTGACGCTGTACCCCGCGATGGACTTCTACTTCAAGGCCGGCGGCGCGAGCGTACAATTTTATTCCGACCCGGCCGAATTAATTACGCTGGGCCGCATTACCCGCAAGAAAGGGCAGTTTCAGATGCACCTGGTGCGGGCGAGTGTTCCGGACATCGGTTTAGATGTGATGGAAGAGCTCGCTCACAAGACGACATACTCTTGGCCGCACATGTATGTACGCTTCAAATGCCCGCCGGAGGCCATCGGGCAGCATTATGTATCGAACCATATTCATGGCATTTTTGGCGATCATGTCGCCTCGCTGACGGCCGCATGTGAACATCTCGGCATGGAGGTGACGGTGCTTGGATAGTTCGCGTAAAAGCAACCGCATATTGTGCTGAACACCAGCCGACAAATATGGGGCGAACCAGATCGAGATCGTGCAGGTCTGCGAAAAGGGTAATAGCTGCTGAGCAGGCTCGCCACATGCTGATTGCGTGGTCAGGACAAATGCCGTTGGACTGCGAATTACTACAGCGTGCGACGGCACACGACGGCATCTGCCTGAAGCGTACGAGAAGATGTACTGCACGCGGCGGTAAGGCCATACGGTAGAATTGGTTGCAACAGCGCCGCCAAGTCTGGTAAGACGGAACTGCCGGTGGTTGGCTTTTGACTGCCGAGTTTTGAGCGCGATTCCACCCAGTATCCTAGCCGGCTTTGCCGCGACGCGCCGGCGGGTTGTGGTAATGAATGTCGAAACGCAGCAGGTAAATGTCGTTGTCGTGTTGGCCCATAGATATCCCCCAACGTGGAACCGGGTCTGCCAATAAATCGGGCGTCGGGCCATGCCGAATCATACCAAACGGCATTTGCACTACAAAAACATGGGTTATGACGATGAAATATCGCGTCACGCCAGAAAAATTGGCAGACCCGTGGAACCTTGGCGTTGAGATTGGGGCGAAAATTATCCGTCCGAAATATTCCCGGCGCCGCGGGCGCCCCGATGATCGGGTTGTGCGCCTTAAAGTGGAGTCCGTCAGGGGCGAAATAAATCCAGCGGGGGCCCATATTGGTTACCATTGTGCCTACACCATGCGCCTGTGGCCACACCAGGACTTCATGCCCACGGACGAGCGGGTTAGCCTGACTTTTGATAAATGGCCCTGATGGTTGCCTGGCAACAGCCACTCCCATGTGTGTGCGAGCCGGCCCAGCTCGCCCATCAAGCAGACATCGTCCTTTGTAATAAAGCATAATATCGTGTCCGCGAACCACAAAGGCGGAGTCGTCAACCCGCATGGAATCGAAAGCCGCCGGGTGGTCTACCTGCGGCAGTAATAAGGGATTGGTCGGGCATTTGTGCCATGGGCCGGCTGGCGAATCTGCCGAGGCCATTCCGATAGCGGTGCGAGTCTGTCTGGAGAACGGGCTTGGAACCCCCGTGTAATATAAATAAAAGCGCTTTTGCCATACCAGAATATTGGGTGTAAAGACACCATGTTGATCCCAACGCCCTGAGCCACCACGCGCAATGGCCCGGCCCTGCTCTTTGAACTGAAACCCGTCTTTGGAGGTTGCATACCAGACATCTCCGGCATAACCGCCATTGTGATCGCTCCAAGAAGATTTGACCACTTTGGTATACCA
>JAJXZA010000122.1 GCA_021780285.1 Planctomycetota bacterium | reverse complement strand
TCGGTGGAGCACTATTATCGGTCACTGGGTTTGGGTACGCCTATCATAAGCCACAATGGAGCGCTTATATGGGATGTGCACCGCAAACGGGCGATTCGGCATTGCGCCATCGCCGCAGACCTGGCTCATAAGGTGATTGCATTTGCCCGCAAACATTGCCTGGGTGTGTTTGTCAGCCACGACTTGATGGATACTCAACATTGCGACGCCGGGCGGCATCCCACCTGCGAGAAGATGATTGCCGGCCCGGTGACACGTATTATGTTTCAGTCGCCCAAGCCCATGCTTGATGAACTGCAAAAAGGCCTGGAAGAAAAATTTCCGCAGCAGCTGGCCTACTTCCGCAGCGACCCGCAACTGCTGCAAATTATGACAGCGGGAGTAAGCAAGGCCAGCGCATTGGACTATGTGTCGCGGCAGCTTAAAATTCCGCGTGATCGGGTCATGGCCGTGGGCGATGCAGGTAACGATATAGACATGATCCGTTGGGCCGGCCTCGGCGTCGCCATGGCCAACGCCAACGCCACCGTGCGCCGCCATGCCCGCCATACGGTGCCCTCCAACAAAAGCGATGGGGTGGCCGTGGCAATCGAAAAATTTGTTCTTTAACGCCATTTTTTCATGATGTTTTAAGCCGGTGCGCTTTGTGGTTAAGCGCAAGGGCGGCTGCATGCGCGCAGGGCCGGCCGCACGCCGCGACAGGCAGTAGCGCAAATTGCCGCAAATTCAAAGCGTGCAGGTGTTTACAGGCGGGTGTTTTTGGCTATAATTATGTGGCTTTTGAACGCGGGCGTAGCTCAGTGGTAGAGCGTCACGTTGCCAACGTGAATGTCGAGGGTTCAAATCCCTTCGCCCGCTTTTTTCTCTTTTATTTGTTGAGTTCGTCCTCGGCGCAATTCTCGGATCGTCGCGGCTTGGAACCTAACGAGTTGGAAGGCTTTCTTGTTATTTGCTGCGACCATTGGGCGGATTTCTAAGCCAGCTGAGTATCAGCAGGGGCACGCCGATGCAGAGCATGGCGTCGGCGAGGTTAAAAATCCATCGCCAGTATTGCAGGTGAATAAAATCGCGGACCAGGCCATGGTTAAACACGCGATCGTAGAGATTGCCGATGGCGCCGGCCATAATAAGGCCCAGCGCGATATGCAGCACCCATTGGCGGCGGGAGCTGGTCATAAAAACGTATACCACAAAAGCCAAAGCAACCAGGCTTACAATCACAAACACCAGTGAAAGCCCCTGTCCCATGCCGAAAACAGCGCCGCCGTTGAGTGTAGTTTCAAGTCGCAGCAGGTGGGGTACAAGCACAATGCGCCGCGCGTTGGGGCCGTAACCCAGACGGGCAAAGGCGAGATGTTTTGTCCAGAGGTCGGCGGCAACGCCGCAGGCCCCGACCAATACAAAGCGGGCCCATGCCGCGGGTGATTTAACCGCAGGCAACTGGGTGGCTGGAGTGGCAGAGTCTTCGGCCGCGACATTCACCATGAGTCATCCGAAATTGAAGAAAAAAATCTCCGATGCGGCGGCAGCGTGGAGGGTTAATCTTCGTCGTCGTCGTTGGATTCTTCGCTGCGTTCCTCGTTTTCGCTGAAGCGCGGAAGCAGGCCCTGTTCCAGCATGCGGGCGTATTCGATGCAGTATTTGGTCCAGGGGGTGGCTTCAAGCCGCGCCTTGGCAATGCTTTGCCCGGTGCCTTCGCAGATGCCATAGGTGCCGCCATCAATGCGGGCAAGCGCCTCGGAAATTTCACGAAGCAGTTTGCGGTCGCTCTCGAGGAGGTTGAGGGTAAACTCCTGCTCAAAATTGTCGGTTCCAACATCGGCCATGTGCATGGGGCTGCTGGTGTTACCGCCGGCATGCTTAAAGGCTTCGCTTTCCATGGAGCCGACGTCGCCGAGAAGTTCGCGGCGTTTTTCAAGCAGCAACATACGGAAGTGTTCAAGCTCGCTCTTATTGAGCTTGGCTGCCTTGCCGGCCTGGCCGTTGGTTTGGGCCACCGGAGCGCTGTGCGCCTTGCCCCGGCTGCCATTGATGGGGGCATGGGTTTTGGCGGTCGTTTTGGCTGATTTTCCGGGCTTGGTCAGCCGCGGCTGCGAGGCCGCCCTGCGGACCGATTTAACCTTGGATTTCGCCCTTTTAACGGCTTTGACGGGGGTTCTCACCACCTTGCGAGCCGAAATAGAGCGTTTTTTACCGGACTTTGCCTTTGCTACCGCCATTGTGGCTCCCGTGAACGACTTTTGAACTTGGCGCGATAGTCATACCAAGCTTTTCTGCCGCTGCGCCATCCATCCCGGCAAGAAAAGTTAAGATTAGAGAGAATATCGGCTTGATGGCATCGAGTCAAACCGTCTGATTTTCATAAACAGCCGCGGGTCTGCCAATTTTTCTGGCGTGACGCGATATTTCATCGTCATAACCCATGTTTTTGTAGTGCAAATGCCGTTTGGTATGATTCGGCATGGCCCGACGCCCGATTTATTGGCAGACCCACAGCCGC
>JAJXZA010000229.1 GCA_021780285.1 Planctomycetota bacterium | reverse complement strand
GCCCTTATTTAAACGTAATAAAACGACCTGATGCCTCACATCTGCGGGTAACGCCTTTCACCGCCTCTGCACAAATCAGCTTCAGTCAAGCGGTTTAAGACAACGCAACCGGCTCCAGCAATTTCCGCCGCGTTTGACTCTCATTTCCACTGCCTTATACTTCTACGCTTTGCGTGCGCCGGGAGGCACCGCCTGGTGTTGAGATGTATTGACCCCGTCAACTGTTGTGTGCGGACGGAAAAAATTACCGGAGGTTTAACCCATGGCAGACAAACTCGTTTACTTCTTTGGCAATGGCAAGGCGGAAGGCTCCGCCAAAGACAAGGTTCTACTCGGCGGCAAGGGCGCCAATCTGGCTGAAATGACCAACATCGGCCTGCCCGTGCCTCCGGGCTTCACCATTACCACCGAATGCTGCGCGGCCTACTACAAGAGCGGCCAGCAGTTTCCGCAGGGTCTCGAAGAGCAAATTGATGAAAATATCCGTCGGCTCGAAGCCGCCCTAGGCAAAAAGCTTGGCGACGTGAATAACCCCCTGCTCGTTTCATGCCGCAGCGGCGCCGCCGTTTCAATGCCCGGCATGATGGATACGGTTCTGAACATCGGCTTGACCGAAAAAATGGTCGCCCCGCTGGCCGCCAAATCAGCCAACCCGCGTTTTGTCTGGGATGCATGGCGGCGGCTCATCAACATGTTTGGCGATACGGTTATGGGTGTAGACCACCATCACTTTGAGCATGAGCTTTCAGCCGTTAAAGCCAAGCGCAAGGTCAAGCTCGACACCGACCTCGACATCGCCGGCCTGCAGGACGTTTGCAGCCGCTACCTTAAGGTTTACGAAAAACACACCAAGCAGAAGTTTCCCACCGACCCCCGCGAGCAGATTTTAAAATCAGTCAAGGCGGTCTTCCAAAGCTGGATGAGCGACCGGGCCATTAAGTACCGTGCCATCAACGAAATTTCGGGGCTTGCGGGCACCGCCGTCAATGTGCAGGCCATGGTGTTTGGCAATATGGGCGACGACTGCGCCACGGGCGTTTGCTTTACACGCGACCCGTCCACCGGCGAAAACGTGTTTTACGGCGAGTTCCTCATCAATGCCCAGGGTGAAGACGTTGTGGCCGGCATCCGTACACCGCAACCGATTGAACGCATGGGCGATACGCTCCCCGAGGCCTACGCCGAACTGCTCCGCGTAAAAGATGTGCTTGAAAAGCACTTCCGCGATGTGCAGGACATGGAGTTTACCGTCGAACATAATCACTTTTACATGCTGCAAACGCGCAACGGCAAACGTACCGCCCAGGCGGCCGTACGCATTGCGGTAGAGATGGTCAAAGAAGGCTTGATTGATCAAAACACCGCCCTGCTGCGGGTAGACCCGTCAAGTTTAGACCAACTGCTGCACCCATCGTTTGACCCCAAAGCCAAGCGCGATCCATTTGCCAAAGGCCTGCCGGCGTCGCCTGGCGCGGCCGTCGGCAAACTGGCCTTCACCGCTGAAGAGGCCGAGACGCGGCACGCCGCCGGCGAAAAGGTCATTCTGGTGCGCAAAGAAACATCGCCCGAAGATATCGGCGGCATGCAAACCGCCACGGGCATTCTCACAAGCACCGGCGGCATGACCAGCCACGCGGCGGTCGTCGCACGTGGCATGGGCAAGCCCTGCGTGGCAGGCTGCGGCGAACTGAACATTGACGCCAAAGCGGGCCTGGTAACCGTTCGCTCGGCGGATGGTAAGACGCGCAAGTTCGGCCGCAAAGATGTCATTTCTCTTGATGGCAGCACCGGCATTGTTTATGCCGGCGCGGTGCCCACGGTTAAGCCTTCGGTTTCGGGCGATTTTTCGACCCTTATGCAATGGGCCGACGCCACCCGCAAACTTGCCGTTCGCACCAACGCCGACACACCCAACGATGCCCGCGTGGCCCGGGAGTTTGGCGCCCAGGGCATTGGCCTGTGCCGCACCGAGCACATGTTTTTTGAAGGCGACCGCATTGTGGCGATGCGCGAGATGATTCTGGCTGAAAATGAAAAAGATCGCCGCGCAGCGCTTAAAAAGCTGCTGCCCTACCAGAAGAAAGATTTCGTCGGCATCTTCAAAGCGATGGACGGCCTGCCCGTTACCATTCGCCTGCTTGACCCGCCGCTGCACGAGTTCCTCCCGCATGAAGACAAAAACCAGCGTGAGATGGCCCGACAAATGAAGGTGCCGCTCGACAAAATCAAACGGCGCGTCACCGAATTGCATGAAGCCAACCCGATGCTGGGCTTCCGTGGATGCCGGCTTGCGGTCATCTTCCCTGAAATTCAGGAAATGCAGGTGCGAGCCATTTTCATGGCTGCTTGCGAAGTAGCCGCCAAGGGCGTAAAGGTGCTGCCGGAAGTGATGATTCCGATTGTCAATACCGTTAAGGAGCTCGAATTTCTGCTGCCGCGGGTTCATGCCGTTGCGCAGGAAGTATTTGCCAAGGCCAAGCGCAAAATTGAATACAAGGTCGGCACCA
>JAJXZA010000186.1 GCA_021780285.1 Planctomycetota bacterium | reverse complement strand
AGCTCTGCCTGCAGGTGCCAACGTACTTACCATACTCGTACACAACCCCGGCCAAAAAGGGCCCACCATCGGCCCCGTGAACTTTGGAACCTATAAACCGGCGTTTTTTGCGGCAAGCCCAGCTTGTAAAACCACCGCCAGCAATGGATTTAAGTCTGTGCGGGTGCCCAACGATTTTGTCGTGCAGGGTAAGTTTGACCCACATGCCAACGGCCTGCATGGCTACTTACCTGTTTACCCGGTGTGGTATCGGCGAACATTTAACGTCCCACCCACAGCCGCGGGCAAAGTCATCCAACTGAGATTTGGGGGCGTCATGAGCGCCGCCGTGGTATACGTCAACGGGCGCCGCGTTGGAGCGCATACCAATGGATACGCCCCCTTTCGATTTGACATCAGCCGCTTTATCAAACTCGGTCAATCCAATACCTTGGCGGTATATGTAGATCCGCGTATTTTTGAAGGCTGGTGGTACGAAGGTGGCGGCATTTATCGACATGTTTCAGTGGTAACGCTTAACCGCCTGCACATCACACGATGGGGTACCTTTGCAATATCGCATGTGGATGGCCCTATTCACCATGATGCGGCCAAAGGCGATACTGCCGCCGCATCGCTCGCCCTGCGAACAACCGTGACAAACCGGTCGCGCAATCAAGCCACTTTCAGCCTGCTATCGCAAGTCTTTAACGCCAAGCACCGGAAAGTAGGCACCATCTCAACGCAAAAGATTCTTGCGGCCGGCGCGACCGCCACGTTTACGCAGCATCTCGCGCTGCCCCATGCTCATTTATGGTCGCTTAACCACTGCAACTTATACACACTTAAAACCCAACTCATCGGGTCAAACCAGCAGACCCTGGATGCCAAGAAGGTACATTTTGGCATTCGAACCATTCGTTTTGATGTGCAAAGAGGTTTTTTTCTCAATGGCAAGCCGGTAAAGCTCGATGGCACCTGCAATCATCAGGACTTTCCGGCGGTTGGCATTGCCGCGCCCGCCAACCTCTGGTGGTGGCGCGTGGCCAAACTCAAAAGTATTGGTTCCAATGCCTATCGCTGTTCGCATAACCCCACCAGCAGCGCTCTGTACCAAGCCTGCGATCATCTCGGAATGCTCGTCATGGACGAAAATCGAGAGCTTGGCGATGAACGCCTCGGCGGTCCGGGCAGCTCGGCAAAGTCTTACAAGGGAGTTCCCTATGGCAATTTCGATAATCTCAAAGCCATGATTCTGCGCGATCGCAATCACCCCAGCATTATCATGTGGTCTCTTTGCAATGAAGAGTACAAGATCGAAGGCTCACCCTTTGGCGCCAAGATTTTTAAGCTCGCCATGCAGTTCGTTAAAAAGCTCGACAACACCCGCCCCATCATGTGTGCTATGGATGTCGGATATCCCCACGGCTTTGCAACTGTTGAGGACATCCTTGCTATGAACTACCGACCGTTCCATTACGCGGCCATGCATAAGGCTCTGCCACATACGCCTATGCTTGGCAGTGAAATAGGCAGTTCCGAAAGCGACCGCGGCGTTATGCAAAACAGCGCCAGCAAGGGTCTGGTAACCCAATATTGCATGCACAGCAACTGGTCGCAATTGCCTTGGGATTCATGGCGGCCTATTGGCAGGCACGCTTACCTTGCCGGCGGGTTTGTGTGGACGGGCTTTGATTATCGCGGCGAACCTACGCCCTACCAGTGGCCTGATATTAACTCTCATTTTGGCCTGCTTGATATCTGCGGCTTTCGCAAGCCGGATGCCTTTTACTACAAGTCAGTATGGACCAAAAAGCCGATGGTCTACATACAACCGCAATGGGACTTTCCCAAACTACCCCACGGCAAGGTGATAACAGTGCGATGCTTTTCCAATTGCTCGGTAGTGCAACTGTTTGTGAATGGCAAAGGCATGGGCCGCAAAGCAGTCGTGCCCTTTGCTTATGTGGACTGGCAAATTCCCTGGAAGCCCGGCACCCTGGCGGTACAAGGCTACGATGGCGCAAAAGCAGTTGCCCGTTACACCGTTACAACTCCCGGACCAGCGGCCGCACTCAACCTGACCAATGAATGGCCTCATCATCTCCCAGCCGATGGGCAGAGCATTGCACCCATAGCCCTGCGCGTGCTTGATGCGCACGGCAACATTGTGGCTCACTCCATGCGGAAAGTCCGGTTCAGCATCACCGGTCCAGGCCGCATAGCCGGCACCGGCAATGGCGATCCCGCAGGCCACATTCCAAACAATGCCGCGTACAGTCGCGCATTTTATGGCCGATGCATGGTTTTAGTACGCGTAGGCAATAATCCCGGAACCATTGTGCTCACCGCCGCAAGCCCTGGCCTGCCGCCGGCGAGCATTACAATACAAACCCGGGCTGCCGAGCAACCTTAAACACCGCAGTTGACACCATAGCGCGGGCTATGCCCGCAACCCAAGGTGTGAGGTAAGGCCCATGGTAATTGGACCATTTATTCTATGCAGGTGGGCTGTGCGGCATGGGGCGGTT
>JAJXZA010000058.1 GCA_021780285.1 Planctomycetota bacterium | reverse complement strand
ATGATCACGCTCGTAGCAAAGGAATACGCCAACTGGAACCGCAAGGATAATCGCTTCCCGCTCCTGCGCACCTTTGACGTGTGGGCAGGCCATTCCTGGGCAGGCGGCCTTGGCTCGCCGGGTGGAGAAAATCAGGAATCAAGTTCAGAAGCCATGCAGTCGTGGATAGGACTGTACCTGCTGGGCATAATGTTAGACAACAAACGCATGGAAGCGACCGGTGCGATGGGCTATGCAATAGAATCGCGTGCCGCGCTCGATTACTGGTTCAATCAGCCGGGCGATTTATTTCCGCCCCAATACAAGCACCCTATTTTGGGCATGGTGTGGTCGGGCGGCGGCGTATGGGGAACTTATTTCAGCGGCGACCCTGCCTGGATTTATGGCATTCAATGTTTGCCCCAATCACCCGGGCTGGATTATCTGGTGCGCTATCGCCGCTTCGCCAAAGCGCTTTTTCATAACATGCTCGCCATTCAAAAGGCAAAGACCGGCACAGATGATCTATCCAAGATGGGCGACCTTGGCAATGTGATGCTCGCCCAGGCGTCGCAGGCGGACCCCGCCTGGGCCATCCAACAGTTCAATCGTTTGTGGGCCGCTGATAGCCCAATCGTACACGACAACATGGAAGCCGGCGTCACTTATTACGATGCACACGCCTACCACGAACTTGGCCATCGCCTGTGGCAGGTGCATTTCTCCCTGGGCACAGCGGCCGCCTACTTTAACCAGACAACCAAGTTAACCAGCTATGTTGTATATAATCCACACCGTTATCCAATGATGATTACCGCAAAACAAGCGGAAAACGTGCTCGGCTGCTTTGTGGCGCCGCCGCGGCAAATGACGGTGGTACACTCGTTGCAGCCGTTAACCTCATCTGCGGCCATACAAGCCACGCTACCCGCGGACTCGGCAACCCATGTAGGCCGCAACCTGCAAAATGTTTTTGTTGTGTTTTCGAAGCCCGTACAGCCAACATCACTCCACGGGGTGAAACTTACCGGCCCAGCCGCTCCACACATCAGCCTCTCGCTGACCCATAACCAGCGTGTGCTCGTATGCACACTGGGTGGCCTGCTGCAGCCTGGCGCGACCTACACGCTCACGTTGCCCGCGGGCGTTGAGGCAGCCTCCGGGCAAACTCTGCTGACCACGGCCAATGCCATTCACTTTACCATTGCCAATGAGCCGCCGCTGCGCCTTGTGGGCAGCAGTCCGCGCAATAATGCAGCGCGCGTTTTGGCGACAGCGGCAATCAAGCTGTTATTCAATGACCCAATCAAGGCCGCGTCGCTTACAGGAATTCACCTTGTCGGCCGCAAAACCATGGCGGTAAAGTACCAGCCGTTTCACCATGGGTTTGGCGTCATGGTTCAACCCACGCGAGCATTACAAACCGACACAACTTATACGCTGGTAATTACACCGAGCGTCTGCTCCATCGGCGGGCATCGCATCAGGAAGCCACAGACCATTGCCTTTAGCACTCAGCCGGCGCCTTGCCCGCCAAATGTTTATACCGAATCGTTTGTGGGCCACGGCGTAGCGACCGATGGCACAGTACAGGTAGACTTGCGCAATAGAGCACATCCGCATTCCGGCACATATGCCATCAAAATAACCGGCGGAGCCAGGGGTGGATCGGCCTACTTTTTTAACGGCAGCAGTGATCATGGCGATGGCTATAAGCCGGTAAACCTGACAGGGTATAAATACCTGCAATTTTATATCTGCGGAGACACGCACGCGGTGTGGTTCAAAATTGGGCATCCCGTGTTTGATGGAGCTTTTTTTCAAACACATTTAACCGGGATTACCAGTCATTATAAACGAATACTGCTGCCGGTGCCCAAACCGAAGGATCACATTGGCACCCTGTTTGTCATAAGCATCAAGCCGGATAAAACTGTATACCTTGACGATATGCGTTTCGTAAAAAAATAAGCCTGTCAGAGGCCCAAACGAGTGCAAGCGAGTTTCTTGGCGACGCTGCCATTTATTGCAAGATTGATACCGCTTGTCAATCAATTGTCGTCCTGACTCAGCCCCAGTTTTGTCGCTTGGCTTTGAGGATAGATCGCACCAAGGGTGTGATTGAGTCGCAGTAACATAATGGATAAACGAGTTCGGGCGCGCCGGACCAGCCATAACAAAGAAGTCTGCCATCAATCGCAAGAATGCGGTGGCATGGGTGCTTGGGGAGCGCGCCTCATGCCTTTCCTTTATGAAAGTGGGTATGAGTCAGCGATTTTCCTATCGTACCGGCAAGGTCGTGCCCACCAATGGTAAGTTGAGTCGTGTTGGCCCGCTCCACCAGCGGCAGAAACTGCATATAGCCGCTGCTGATTTGCCTTAAAAAGCGGTAAACCTCTATCGGATACCGGCTGTTTTCCCGCCCAACAACCGTCAGCGTGCTGAACTCCACCTTAAATCGCTTCAACACATCTATGCCGCGTACTACCGCATCAAATGTGGATTGACCCTTCTTGTCAAAGCGATACCGATCA
>JAJXZA010000011.1 GCA_021780285.1 Planctomycetota bacterium | reverse complement strand
CAAGTTGCTGATGCCCGCCGGCGGAAACTGCCAGAAGTCGCTGTGCAATGGCCATAACGGCATGGGCAGCGAGCGGTCGGTTTGCGTCCACGAGATAACCCCGCCGGTATCTTTAAGGCCGGTTACGTCGGTATTAACCATGCGGGTAACACTGTTGTCGTCGGCTTGTATACCAACCGCCGACACAATCGGCCCAGCACCGAAACCTTCAAGCAACTGCTGCGCCATCACCAGCTGCCCGGCAGCCGCCGGATGCACTCGCCCTGGAATGATCTGCCCCGCCAAAGCAGGGTTGATTTTCTTTGCAGCCTTGAGCACATCAACCAGGGGCATATTAAAATCCACACACAACAAGTGGTACTTCGCAGCGAGTTTGCGCACAAATGCCGAGTAGCGGAGCAGCACATCGTTATAGCCGCCATGGCTGTCGTCGAGCTTGTTGGTATGCGGGTGCAGCCAAGGTAAGTGCATGGGAAAACCCGGCTTTTGAGTTACATCATCAAATGCCGAGGGTTGTATCAGAACGATTCGCACGCCGGGCAGATGCGCTTTAAGCGACTTAATGATGTGTACATACCCTTTGGCATACACATTAAAAATGCGATTGCTCCACGGGTGATAGCTCGCATCGTTCATGGCAAGCATAATGGTGACAACCGTAGGCTTAAATGGAAATACGTCGCGCTTAAGGCGCAGGTCTATCGGCCCGGCCCAGCCGCCGGTAACACGGTCGCCGCCCACGCCGGCATCTACAAATTTAACCTTCAGGTTTGGATAGCGCGTTGTGATGTAGCTTTCAGTAAAGGTTGTATAAAGTCGCTGCTCGGTGATGCTGTCGCCATAAAAGCATACGCGGTCGCCCGAATGTAGAAAGAAGTGTTGCGGCGCAGAGTCGGCGCCCTTTCCCATGTTCATTGATCCGCACATTGTCCCGCCGCCGCCGACGTTTGAAGCCGTTGATTTGTTAACACTTTGGCAACCGCCAATAGCCAGCAAAGCACTAAGCCCGGTCAGCGCCAACAGCTTGTTAAATCGAGAATTAACCATATGTATACATCTCCTGTGCGTGGAATCTGTTTTTTCCGCAAGTGGCGGCGTACACCGCGATTGGTTGAGAATACTGCGGCGCACTTCTAGCGCCAAGCAATCAAGCCTCGCCCGTAACGCAGATTTTGCCGGCTTAGGCGGGGGGCGGGCGTCCCGCCCGACTGGTCCTGCAGCCATACCCGTCGGCCAAGATGGCCGCCCCCCATCATGCGCTAAAAATACTTTCCCCAGATCAACTGCAGCTTTTCGCGGGCGACATTGGATATTTTGCTTTTGTCAGACCATATCGCCAACTCCAGAGCTCGGTGCGCCGCAAACTCACGGGTGCGATTGGCCCATATCCGCGGCAAAGCCGCCTTAATCAGCGAGAGCGCATTGTCAGTAGCCGCGTGCAGGTGCCCGATAATTTCTTCCAGAAGCCCCAGCTTGGTCTGGTTGGGCTGGTGGGGTTTCCAGCAGTCGTAGTCGGTAACCAGCGCAATGGAGGCATAGGCTATTTCAGCCTCGCACGCGAGTTTGGCTTCAGGCATCAGCGTCATGCCGATGAGGTCGGCCCCCCAACCGCGGTGCAACTGCGACTCCGCACGCGTCGAAAACGCCGGCCCCTGCATACACACGTAGGTGCCCGTTTTGTGCACGCGCAGGTCCGCTTCGTGCTCCAGCCACGTTTCAAACAAAAGTTCGCGCAGCACCGGGCACGTCGGCTCGGCAAACTCCACATGCACCGCGGCCTCTTCAAAAAAACTCGCCGACCGGCCATAGGTTTTATCAATCGCCTGATCCACCAGTACCAGATGCCTCGGCTGAATCTCTTCCCGCAGCGACCCGACCGCACCGGTCGCCAATATCCACCGGCACCCTACCGCTTTGAGCGCATAAATGTTTGCCCGATACGGCACCTGAACCGGGTTTAGTAAATGCCCCTCGCCATGCCGCGCGAGGATGGCCACCGGCACGCCCTGCCACTCGGCAAGAATGGGCGCAGCCGCCGGCGATCCAAATGGCGTCGTTACATTGGCCCTCTCGCCGCTTTGCCCCTGTAACAAAGCGTCGCCCAGGCCCGATCCGCCGATAATGCCGATGCGTTCTTCTGCCACTGCATTAACCCCCGGTAACATTGTGTTATTTTAACAAAAAACGCACCATCCGTTGCTCAAACCCCCAGACGCGGCAGCACAGCGACCTCGCCCACAAGCACAGCGCCCGCCATACTCTCTTGAGCCACGGAGGGCGAAATCTCGATGCGGTAAGGAACCGCCAATCGGTATACTTTATACTATCTCCATCTACTCTCTCGCGGCCCGCTGGCCGTGCATCGCCCCGTAACCAAAAACCTCTGCGTACATCTGGTGCGTCAGTGAAACCGTTTGTGTCTTGTGAACTGAAAGGAGTTCATCATGGAATGATCCATTAGCCATGTAGCCCGTCGGGCGGCGTGCGAAGCGATTTGTGCGCCGAAGCCTCGATAG
>JAJXZA010000388.1 GCA_021780285.1 Planctomycetota bacterium | reverse complement strand
GGCATCCATACCGCCAGATTCCTTGAAAACACGTCCTTACATGTCTTCTTCGGCACGCAGATGAAATTTTCTTGAGCTAATATCGCGCTGTAGTAATAGGCACATCATTATGGGCGCCGCCTCGAACGGGTACCACCGGCCGGGATGGGTTTTTATATCTGCGGATCCATGCAGTCTGACTCCAGGTTGCCTCGTCACGTGTTTCCGTGACGATTGAATTGCCTTTGATGGCATAATACCTCCGCTGCAACTCTGGAATAGCGCAGAAATCGGCATAGGTGCCATCTGGCTGGTTATAGCCAGGCGCAATCGTGCCCGTCCCCGTGGCTAAAAGCGGCTCAGCAGCCTTACTTGTCGTGGCGGTTACTGCCGTTGCCGCCGCTCCAATCAGAAGCTTACAAAACTCACGCCGCCTCATTAAACTTTCCTTGTAACGCCAGAATGGTACCGAATTTACTATGCAATCTAATCTAAGTCAAAAAATTCAGCCGCATCAATCCGGCAATAACAGTTCCAAGTTTAGCCGAATCCTCTCTGTACGCCACTGCTTTTTCTCTCACCCGATGACGCTGAGACATTTTCATTTCCTCACAACAATAAAATGCAGCTGACCAATGCACCGCAGCCTCGCAACCGGGCCGCCGCCTTTGCGCCATTCATTGCACTGCGCATAACGCCCAACCAATTCAATATCATCCAGACAGCATCGCCTTACCTCATCTTGAGCAATGGCGTGACTCGGTCTAAGCAATCCCCAAATGCCGCCGAGAAGCGGCAGCAGGCTGATGTCGGGCCAAAATCCGAATACCAATCCTGATGACGCTTCACAATCCGTTGGCGCAATTCCTCGGCCAATCGCCGATTGCTGCCTCGCTCGCGTAACCTATGAATCAGCCCGGCATCGCCGCGCGATGTGTACCGCTTCCAGAGCCGACGAGCCTGACGAACTGACACATCCATCAGTTCCGCAGCCGCAATGACCGTTACCTCGTTACGTTCAACCCTATGCATTGCATCCAGTCGAACCCTTTCTCTTTAGCCGACAGCCATAGTTCTTCCATTCTGCCTGGTATACACCAGACTTGTAGGTGACACTTCTACTTCGGCTAAGGGGTGACAATTCTACTTCGGTACAACAGGGTCTGCCAATAAATCTGGCGTCGGGCCGTGCCGAATCATATCAAACGGCATTTGCGCTGCAAAAACGTGGGTTATGACGATGAAATATCGCGTCACGCCAGAAAAATTGGCAGACCCGTACAACAACTCCAAGGCCACAATGCTGCCATAACGATCAAATTGTGCTATATTGTTGAGTTTACGCTATGGGGCGTAAAGCTTTAGAAAATGCGGGCTTATTGATGGAAAGGCTCATTCCATGAAATCACCTCCGGTTGTGGCAATTGTGGGAGCCACCGGCGCTGTAGGCGTAGAGTTCTTGCGATGCTTAGAGGAGCGACACTTCCCCGTTGCCGAACTTAGCCTGTTGGCGTCGGCCCGCTCGGTCGGCAAGGAACTGACGTTTCGCGGCGTCAAACATAAAGTTGCAGAGCTAACCGAAGCCAGCTTTGAAGGCGTTGATTTGGCTCTGTTTTCGGCGGGCGGCTCCATTAGTAAAAAATTCGGCCCCATAGCTGCCAAAGCCGGCGCCATTGTGGTGGACAATAGTTCCGCTTTTCGAATGGCTCCTGACGTTCCGCTGGTTGTTCCCGAAATCAACCCACAGGCAGCGCGGCAGCATAAAGGCATTATCGCCAATCCAAACTGCTCAACCATCATCGCAATTGTGCCGCTTTGGCCCATTCATAAAGTAAACCCGATTCGACGACTGCTTGCCGCCACCTATCAGGCGGCAAGCGGGGCCGGAGCCGCCGCCATGCAGGAACTGCTCGATAGCACCCGCGCTTCGCTTGAAGGTCGCGAACATAAGCACACAGTGTTGCCGCATCCGTATGCGTTTAATCTCTTCAGCCATAATTCGTCTGTAGACCCGCAGACGCTCTACAACGAAGAAGAAATAAAAATGACGCGCGAGACTCGCAAAATCTTCGGCGACGATGCCATCCGGATTTCCGCCACTTGTGTGCGGGTTCCGGTGCTGCGAGCTCACTGCGAAGCACTCACCATTGAATGTGATCGCCCCATTACACCGGCGCAAGTTCATGCTCTGCTGGCCAAAGCGCCGGGCGTGCGTATCGTGGATGACACCGGCAGAAATTACTTCCCCATGCCCAAAGATGCCGCCGGCCAAGGCGATGTTCTGGTAGGACGCATACGCCAGGATATAAGCGATCCAAGCGGTAAATCCATCGCCATGTTTGTCGCCGGAGATCAACTTCTAAAGGGCGCTGCACTTAACGCCGTGCAGATTGCCGAACTGCTGCTTAAATAACTGCCCTGCGGGCTTAATGTGCAAGCAGTCCCGGGTGCTGTACGCTTAGCGACGGCGGCTCGTTTGCCGCGCCCACCCCCCAGTTGCGGTTGGGCTTGGCGCCAAGACTAAAATCAAGCGTCCCGCCATGG
>JAJXZA010000061.1 GCA_021780285.1 Planctomycetota bacterium | reverse complement strand
AGAGAATGACGCGTGAAGGCATTGGTTGAAAAAGCCATTTCCATAGTGCAACACCTCACACAAGCATGTTCGGCGGCCGGGCCATGTCGGCCGGCCGCCGTTCGTATTAAAGCTCATCCAAAAAGCCCTGCATTTCACCGGCAGCATGGTCGTCTCCGACGCGGCGAGCCACTTCGATGCCGCGGGTCAGCATGGCCCGTGCGGCCGGCACGTCGCCCTTCTGCACCAGTGCCCGCCCGCTCATAAAATATGCCGCGACATAGTTCGGGTCCTGCTGCAGCAGCCCGCCAAACGTAGTCAGCGCCGCAGGCCAATCTTGCAGGCGCATGTGCTCCATACCCATCGCATATTGCAGAAATACGTCGGCAGGTTCGGCGGCGAGCATCTGCTGCAATTGAGCCAATCGTGTCGGCGAGGTCTGTGTCATGTTAAAACTTCTCCAGAAACCGGCGGCAGCGCACGCAGCGCTTGCCGCCATTCGCTATAGGAATAACCGATACCAAACATCTCGTGCAACCGCTTGAGTTCTCCATGAAATCGCTCATACGCATTCGCCTGCCAGGCGCTGCTCGAATCATCACAAAAATAAATGCGGCAACCCAGTGGGCGCCCCTCGCGAGCCGTGCACAGCCCGTTAACCTGCCACGGGCAGCCGGGGTTGACCTTGCCGCTCTCGTCGAGCAATGGCAAGGGAAATCGCCACGCATCGAGTTTGGTCCCTGGCGGCTTGTTTACTCCGTTCGGCCGGGTATTCGTCGCTGCGGCCCGGCGGTAGTGCTCAAAAACCGCCATCTCGGCGGTGGTAACGTACAGGCGATGCCCGTAGCTTTCAAAGTGGCAGCACCGACCGCTGGCCGTGCACACCGGCTTTTGCAGGGCAATTTCATCTTCGAGTGCGGCGTAAAGCTCCTGCACGGCGGCAAGCACCTGGGTAAGTGCGGCGCTGTTGCCGGGTGCAAACATTTCTTCGAGCGTTTTTGGAGCCATAACAATTGCCTTTTGCCGCAAACAACCCGCAGGCATTTTAACAGCAATACACCGCGCGGTGTCGCCGCAAGATAGCCATACAACCTGGGAGTTGCGGTGGCGGCATGCCACAGGGCGCACGCGGCCGATTACCATCGGCAAGCCGACGGCTATATACTAATGCGCAGGTGTGTTGTTTGACCCTTGGCGTCCCAGCGGGAGAAAAAACATGCGAACCGCCCCCATGCACCCCATGAATGCCTCACAGGTGCTTGATACCTATTTTTTAGAAGTTCGTGCACGGCTTATTGAGGTTGCCGCCACGCTCGACCGTATAGACCGCCACCCCGGCGCAGCCGCCATCAAAAACGACCCGCGCCTGGCATTTATACACGGAGCCTTGGACATTCTCGCCGGCGCCGGCCCGCACCGTGCGCAAAGCATACAGGAGCTGTACTCGCTTAAATAAAATCATCCGCCGATGCCGGCAGAGCGATGAACGATTGCCAGCAATCAGTCGTCGCCCACCCCACCCGGCTTTAAAGGAACCTTTCGCCATGTTTTTAATTGATCCGCACATTCACATGGTCTCGCGCACCACCAGCGATTACGAAATGCTTGCCCTCTCCGGCGTGGTGGCCGTGAGCGAACCGGCATTTTGGGCCGGCTTTGATCGCTCCCCCGCCGGTTTTACCGACTACTTCAGGCAGCTTACCGAGTTTGAGCCACAGCGGGCGGCTCAGTTCGGCATAGACCATTACTGCTGGATATGCCTGAACCCCAAAGAAGCCGAGGACCTTGGCAAAGCAAACGAAGTGCTCGCCGAAATCCCAAAATATCTTGATCAACCCAATGTGCTGGGCATCGGCGAAATCGGCCTGAATAAAAACACACCCAACGAAGCCAAGGTGTTTCAGCAGCATGTGCAACTCGCCCTGGATTGGGCCGCCAAACTGCCCGATCGCAAAGCACCCGCCGAGCGGCCGCGCCACGCGCTTATTTTAATTCACACGCCGCACCTGCAGGATAAACTCAAGGGCACCCGCATGATTTTAGACATGCTTAAGGACTTTGGTTCCGCAATAGACCCCTCCCGCATTCTTATTGACCATGTGGAAGAACACACCATCGGCCTGGTGAAAGACGCCGGCTACTGGGCGGGCATGACGATTTACCCCATCTCCAAAGCCACGCCGCAACGCGCCGTGGATATGCTTGAGGTTTTCGGCGTAGAGAAACTTTGCGTCAATGCCGCCGCCGACTGGGGCATCAGCGACCCGCTCAACACGCACCGCACCATGCTCGAAGCTCAGCGCCGTGGCCACAGCCGCGATACGCTGCTGCAGGTGTTTCATAACAACCCGGCGGACTTTTTCGGCAAAAACCCGCGTTTCAAACCTCGCCCCATTCACCTGGCGAGATAAACCACAGCGCGTAGCCGTGCCGCGCGACGGCACGGCGGATTTTCCACCATGCGACAACGCTTCAATAAACCTTTACATCAGCCGTCTTTCAACGATAATGCGTGCCAATGGCAGAGCAACTCACCGGGGAACCCATGGGCGTCGCGGAACA
>JAJXZA010000396.1 GCA_021780285.1 Planctomycetota bacterium | reverse complement strand
ATGAATACCCGTTGGGTTTGCCGCGGGAAATTGTCGTGCTGCCCGCACAAGTCGCCGTGGCACGCCCGCCGAATGCCAAGCCGGCAATTGGTAATAGCTTGCCGCAATGTGCCATAAATATCAAATAGCAATCGGGTTGAAAAACTGATTAAGGTGGGATATGAGCGTTTTTGGGCCGTTTTTGGATACTTGGCCCCAGCTTAGGCATAAGTTTGGGGAGAGGCTGGTGTGCATTTCTACTAAAGGCTGGTGCGATTGAACGACGGTATTTTGTGGGGGTTATGCCGGGGCGTAAATGGGTCTGCCAATAAATCGGGCGTCGGGCCATGCCGAATCATACCAAACGGCATTTGCACTACAAAAACATGGGTTATGACGATGAAATATCGCGTCACGCCAGAAAAATTGGCAGACCCGCGTAAATTTTCATCATCATTCATTTGACAACTTTGGCGGTTTCGTTATGATACTTGGTCTTGCCTGCGGCAGGATGCGCGTAGGTGAGGCTGGCGGCAGGCAAAGTCGGGGTTTTGGCCGGGGTTTTCCCTGGCTATACCGAACTATTTGCGGTGCTGGCGCAGCGAGCGGCCCCATGCGGCCGATTGGTGACGCTCTGTAAAGAGCCGCCGAGAACGACGAACCGACGATTGAGTATGATCATCGCTCCTGAAATCAGGCGCGAAGGCAAACAGGAAGACGTGAATCATGGCAACGGCCCAACATCAACATGACCGAATCCGCATAAGAATGGAAGCGTATGATCATCGTGCGCTCGATGCCTCGGCCAAGGAAATTGTTGACAATGCCAAGCGCACCAGCGCCAAGGTGCTCGGGCCGATTCCGATTCCGACCCGCATTGAAAGATTTACTGTTCTGCGCTCACCGCACATTGACAAAAAGAGCCGCGAACAGTTTGAAATCCGCACCCATAAGCGGATTATAGACATTCTCGAAGCCAACCCCCGCACCATGGAGGCGCTCAACCGCCTGGTGGTTCCGGCGGGTGTCTTCGTGAAAATTAAGGCGTAAGCTGCCGCTGGGCGGTTTACGAGGCATGAACGTTGGTTTTTCCGTCGTTCGGCGCCACCTGAGTGATCCCGGGTGGGTTGTGAAGCGGCCTGTGTAATGGTTGCTGGCAATCTCACCTCGCCAAGCCGGCTGTGTAGGCCGGACGGGATATCCGGGAGAACCTGACACCGCATACGCTTGCGGAAAACGGGTTCCCGAAGAGGCCAGACGACGGCTGAGGTATGCCATGAGCGAAAATGGTAATGGTTCTGTATTTGCGGCGCTTCTTGGCCGCAAGGTCGGCATGACCCGTGTGTATGATCCGTCCGGCACCATTGTGCCCGTCACGGTTGTACAGGCCGGCCCCTGTGTAATTACGCAAATCAAGACCGAAGACGGCAAAGACGGCTACAACGCCGTTCAGCTCGGCTTTGAAGATGTTAAAGACCGTCGCAGCACCAAGCCTATTGTCGGGCACTGCAAAAAGACGGGACAAACCAGCACCAAGCGGTTTTTCCGTGAAGTGCGGCTCGAGGCCAAGCCGGTTGTTGCGGCGGGTTCAACCGTGGATGTTTCGCTGTTTGATGCCATCAAACTGGTGGACGTTGTGGGCACGAGCAAGGGCAAGGGATTTCAGGGCGTTATGAAACGCTGGAACTTCGGCGGCCAGCCCGGTTCGCACGGTACCGAGCGTAAGCACCGTTCGCCGGGGTCCATCGGCGGCGGCCAGGGCACTCGTGGTCATGGTCGTGCGATTAAAAAGGGCAAAAAGATGGCCGGCCACCTGGGTGTGGAGCAGGTCACAGCCTGCAACCTCGCATTGGTCGGGGTAGATAAAGAAAAGCATTTGCTCCTGATTAAGGGAACCGTCCCCGGAGCCAATGGTGAAGTGGTGTTTGTGCGCAAGGCCAAGGCCGTGCCGCCCAGGCACGATGCCGCCTGATCGGCCGGCGTAACAAAGTATTAATGTGCGGTCGGCTGCGGCTGGTCGCGGGTAAGTGAGTTTAAGTACCTAGAACAGGATTGCTGGAAAAAATCATGATAGAAGTTCCAGTTTACAACCAGACCGGTCAGGAAGTGACAAAGTTCTCAGTGGATGAAAATCTGCTGGGCGGTAAGCTTCGGCCAGCCCTGCTTAAGCAGGCGTTGGTGATGTACCATGCCAACAAGCGCCAGGGCACCGTGCAAACCAAAGGCCGCGCCGATGTAGAAGGTTCAACCAAAAAGCTCTATGCCCAGAAGCACACCGGCAACGCCCGCCGCGGCAATATTCGCACCAACGTGATGAAGGGCGGCGGCATGGCGTTTGCCAAGCGTCCCCGCGACTTCCGGCAGGACATGCCCCTTCGCCAGCGCCGACTGGCCCGCAACAATGCGATTCTCTCAAAAATACTCTCCAACAACATCAAACTCGTTGATAATCTGGCGGTTGCTTTGCCGCCCAAAACCAAAGCTGTGGCCGGCATGCTTAAGGCGCTGCAGGTAGATCGCACCGTGCTGATCGCCACCGACGGCCTGGACCGCAACTTTCATACAGCGGCCCGCAACTTGCCCAAGGCTAGCATCAAACCCACCGCAGAAATCAACGCTTCAGATATTTTAAATGTTCGCACGCTTATCATGACGCCCAGCGCTCTGGACGGCGTGCTTAAAACCGCCAAGCCGGGTCGTGCGGCGGCTGGCAATTAATTGTTGAACGGATAGAACAGGAACCGGTCATGGCCATACAACTTGAAACAACCGATGTGCTTAAACGCCCGATCGTATCGGAAAAGAGCGTGTTCTTGGGCACCCATAAAAACACCTACACCTTTGAGGTGGATGATCGTGCTGACAAACAGCAGATCAAAAAGGCCATCGAAGAAATTTACAAGGTGCATGTGGTGGAGGTTCGCACCGTGGTGGTGCCCGGCAAGCCGCGGCGCACCCGCAAGGGCGAAAAGACGACTTCCGATTGGAAGAAGGCCATTGTGCAGGTGCACGAAAACGACAAGATTGAGGTTTATTAAGAGTTTTGCAGGATAATGGCAGGCTCGCCCGTGCGGGCCGCCGGCAACAAAAAGGCCAAAGACTATGCCAATTAAACAATACAACCCAACGTCCGCGGGCCGGCGGCTAAGCTCCGTCAATGCGTTTGCCGAGCTTACCCGGTGGGAGCCTGAAAAGTCGCTTACCGAGCCGAAAAAGAAAACCGGCGGCCGAAATCACACCGGCTGGATTACGTGCCGGCACATCGGCGGCGGGCACAAGCAGCTTTATCGCAAGATCGATTTCAAGCGTAACAAAGACGGCATTAAAAGCCGGGTGGAAGCAATTGAGTACGATCCCAACCGATCCTGCTTTATTGCTTTGCTGGCCTACGAAGACGGCGAAAAGCGATATATTTTGGCACCGCAGTCGCTGAAGGTCGGCGATGTTGTTGAGAGCGGCACTTCGCTGGATATTGAAAAGACGCCCGGCAACGCCATGCCGCTGGAAGTGATTCCGGTAGGTTTGGAGCTGCATAATATTGAGTCGCATCCGGGCCAGGGCGGCAAGATTGTCCGTTCGGCCGGCGGCGTGGCGCGGCTGATCGGTAAAGATTCCGGCGTTGCCACCATTCAATTGCCATCCGGTGAAGTACGGCAGATCAATGCCAAATGCCGGGCAACCATTGGTCAACTGGGCAATGCCGATTGGGCCAATATTCGCTGGGGCAAGGCGGGGCGCATGCGGTACCGCGGCATTCGGCCGACGGTTCGCGGCGTGGCGCAAAACCCTGTAAGCCATCCGCTGGGCGGCGGCGAAGGGCGTTCGGGCGGCGGTCGCCATCCGGTAAGCAAGTGGGGCGTGCCCGCCAAGGGCGGCAAGACACGTAACCCGCGGAAGAACTCCTCAAGCAAAATTCTCCGTCGCCGCATGACTGTGCGGTACGGCGAGTCGGTGCTTCGCAGACGGTAATTGTTTTGGGCCGCCGCGGGTTGTTGCCCCGGCGGCTGTGTAAGGAAATGTAAATCGGCCGAGGTAGCCATGAGTCGTAGTGCAAAAAAAGGTCCCTTTGTCGCGTATCACCTTCTGGAAAAGGTGAATAAGCTTAACGAGCGGCGCGCCAAAGACCCCATTAAAACCTGGTCGCGGGCCAGCACCATTGTGCCTGATTTTGTCGGGCATACTTTTATGGTGCATAACGGCAAAACCCATGTTCGCGTGTTTATCACGGAAGACATGGTGGGCCATAAGCTCGGTGAGTTTGCTCCGACGCGCAGCTTCCGCGGCCATACGATGGTGAAGAAGGAAGAAGTCGCCAAGTAAGGCGGCAAGACAACAGTTGCCGGGTCACCGGCAGTGATGGCCGCCGGGACGTCGGGTCCTTAAAGCGGTTGAAATTGGCAGGCGATCGAAGCGGCGTGATGCCGCCCGGTTGCCCAGATAGAGGCGAAAAAAGAGGTTTTTATGTCGTATCGTTCGACATGGCGGTTCGCCCGCATATCGCCGCGTAAGGCGCGGCTTGTGACGGACTTAATTCGCGGCAAACCCGTGGATGAAGCGCAAAGCCTGCTGAAGTTCAGCAAGAAGCGGGCTGCGGTAATGGTCGGTAAAGTCCTGGCCACGGCCGTTGCCAACGCGGATGTCAAAGAAGCAGACAAAGAAGATCTTTATGTATCGAGCTGTTTCTGCGATGCCGGCCCGATCATCAAGCGCATGCAGCCGAAGGATCGCGGCAAGAGCTATGCGATTATGAAGCGCACCTGCCACATTACGGTTGAGGTGGATGAAGGCGCTGAGTACCGTCGGAGCGAAGCCATTCAGAAGAAGCGGAATCGCCGGTCAGCCAAGCCGACGGCGTCCAAAGCGGTGGAAGCAGCCAAGGCGTAACGGCGAGACAAGCCATGGCCGTGCGGGTTATACCGCGACGGCGGCGTTTTTGAGGTCACTATGGGTCAAAAAATTAATCCAGTTGGTTTTCGGACCGGTATCACCGAAGGTTGGTCGAGCCGATGGTTCGCCCCCAAGAAGCTTTTTGGCGAACTGCTCGTTGAAGACCAGAAGATCCGCGAGTTTATTGATGAGCGGCTCAACCGTAAGCCGCCGTATGCGGCGGTAGCTCGTACCGAAATTGAGCGCACACGCGAAGAACTCAAAATCATCCTGCATACGGCTCGGCCAGGCGTGGTGATCGGCCCGAAGGGCGCAGAAGTTGACAAGCTTCGTGAGGAGCTTGAAGGGCTTACGCAGCGAAAAGTCAAGGTGGATGTCGCCGAGATCGGCAATCCGGATTTGGACGCCAAACTCATCGGTGAAGGTATTGCCGAGCAGCTAAAGAAGCGGGCGGCCTTTCGCCGCGTGCTCAAGCAAAAGGCCGAAGCTGCGATGAACGCGGGCGCCCGCGGTATCAAAATACAGGTGGCCGGGCGCATCGGCGGGGCGGAAATCGCCCGGACTGAAAAGCAGATTTTGGGCAGCATTCCGCTTCATACGCTGCAGGCGAGTATTTCGTATGGCCTCGTGCACTGCCGCACGCCTTATGGCGTCATTGGTATCAAGGTTTGGGTATACCGCGGTATGTATGCCGACCTCGAAGCCGCAGCGGAGGCCGCCGGCGCAGGTCGTGGTCTGCGGCGGCCGCGGCGTCGGTAAGGGCAAGATGGCATTTCCGGCTGGCTTAGTAAGTCCAGTCGGTTAAGTTTGGAGAAACACTATGGCACTCATGCCGGCACGGGTAAAGTGGCGCAAACAGCAGCGCGGCATCATGAAGGGCAACGCCACGCGGGGTAACCGCGTGAGCTTTGGCGAATATGCGCTCCAATCGCTGGAGCCGGGACGTATCACCGGGCGGCAAATTGAAGCCGGCCGTATGGCCTGCAGCCACTACCTGGCACGCGAAGGGCGGGTATACATCCGGATTTTTCCGCACAAGAGCTTTTCGGCCAAACCGCTGGAAACCCGTATGGGTACCGGCAAAGGCGAGCCGGAGTACTGGGCTGCGGAAGTAAAGCCGGGCACGATACTGTTTGAAATCGCCGGCGTAGATGAAAACGTCGCCAAGCGGGCGTTCTCCCGCGTGGCCTGCAAGATGCCGGTTCGCTGCCGGTTTGTGGCGCGGCGACACACGATGTAATGGGCGGGCGAAACCGCCAATAACCGGAGAAAGCTCAATGAGCCTCAAGGAATTTGAAAAACTAAGCGATGCCGACCTTAAGCTCAAGGCGGAAGAACTGCGGCGTTCGCTCTATGACCTTCGCGTCAGGGGCGTGACCGACAAAGAAAAAGATTCATCGCTGCCGAAAAAGCGTAAAAAGGACATCGCCCGCATCCTGACGCTGCAGCGGCAGCGCGAGTTGGCGGTATCGCGTGGAAAGACCGGCCCGGCCTGATGCGGCAGGCGGTTTTACAGGGGTATAAACACCATGACCAGATTTAGCAGGACAAAGGCATGAGCGCAATGACGAGTGGTTCCGAAAAACAGACGCGGCGGCTGCGGCCCCGCATCATCGGTCTGGTGACCAGCGACAAGGTCGCCAAAACCCGCAAGGTGGTTTTTGAGTACCTGGCGCGGCACCCAAAGTACAACAAGTTCGTCAAGCGGCAGACCGTGCTGCATGTGCACGACGAAAACAACGAAAGCCGCTCCGGCGATCATGTGGAAGTGATGCAGTGCCGGCCGATCAGCAAAACCAAGACGTATCGGCTGGTGCGTATCGTAACGCGCGGCCCGCAGGTTGACCTTTCGGTTATTAAAACCGAAGCGTCGCGCATGTTTGAGAAGAAGAAGGAGCAGCCGGCGCAGGCGGCCGCTCCGGTTGCCGGCAACTAATGTTCCGGCATTTTGGCGTGTGGCCGCCTGAAATGGCGTCCGCCGAGGATAAGAAGATTCAGGTGAAATCATGATTCAACAGCAAACGCGACTGGACGTAGCCGACAACACCGGAGCCAAGCAGGTGATGTGCATCAAGGTGCTGGGTGGTTCTTCGGCGCGGGGCAAGTTTACCCGCCGCACCGCCATGGTCGGCGACCTTATTGTGGTGGCCGTAAAAAAGGCGATTGCTAACGGCGATGTCAAGCAGGGCGAGGTGGCCAAGGCCGTTATTGTACGCACCAAGCAGCCGACCCGGCGCGCTGATGGCAGTTATGTTCGCTTCGACCGCAACGCCGCCGTGCTGGTGGATGCCGAAGGCGCTCCGCGCGGCACGCGTATTTTCGGAGCTGTGGCCCGCGAGCTGCGCGACAAGAACTTTATGAAGATTGTGTCGCTTGCGAGCGAAGTGGTTTGATGAATGCAGCCGGCGGCCAGGCGTCGGCGATGGATACTAAACAAAGGAGACGCGACATGGCGGCTCGCATTAAAAAAGATGACGTGGTGTTTGTGCGGTCAGGCGCCCACAAAGGCCGTACCGGCAAGGTGCTGGAGATTTGGCCCGATAAGCAACGCGTCATTGTGGAAGGCATTAACCAGGTGTGGAAACACATCAAGCCTTCCGAAAAGAACCGCAAGGGCGGACGTATTAAGAAGGAAGCCGCGATTCACCTCAGCAAGGTGCAGCCGATAGATCCGGCCACCGGCAAGGGGACGCGCGTTAAATTTAAGGTTGTAGATGGACTTAAGCGCCGGGTTGCCGCCAAGACCGGCAGCGATTTGGGCGTTGTTGGCAAGGCCTGATAAACACTTGCGGGCTTTGTTGACAGACTGCTTATAAGGTAAAAACCAGGGGAAACTCATGGCCAAAGAAGAAAAAGATAAAAAAGCCAAGCCGACTCGTTCGCCGGAAGAGATAGCCGCCGAAAAGGCTGCCAAGAGCGCCAAGCAGGCCGAGCATGCGGCTGCGGCCAAGGCCGCCCGCGACCAGAAGTCGGACGGCGCTGAAAAGCCAAAGTCCAAGGGCAAGGCCGAAGACGAGGCTCCAGGGCAGCCATTTCCGGCGGGCTATGTTCCGCGGCTGTACAAGCGCTATCAGGACGAAATTGCTCCGGCGCTGCTGGCGGAACTTGGCGTTAAAAACCGCATGGCCATTCCACGCATCACTAAAGTGGTGGTGAGCATGGGCTTGGGTAAGGCCATTACCGAAAAGCCCCGGCTGGAAGCAGCCGTGAAGGAACTTACCGCTATTGCCGGCCAGAAGGCAGTGGTATGCCGCGCCCGTAAGAGCGTGTCGAACTTTAAGCTTCGCGAAGGCATGGAGATTGGCGCCAAAGCCACGCTTCGCGGGCACCGGATGTGGGAATTTCTGGATCGGCTCATTACGCTGGCGATTCCCCGCGTCAAAGACTTCCGCGGGCTTAAAACCACCGGGTTCGACGGCCGCGGAAACTACAATATGGGCCTTACCGAGCAGACGGTATTCCCAGAGGTGCAGTCCGATACGCTGGTGTATCATCAGGGGCTGGGCATAACGATTGTTACCACCGCCACCAGCAACAAGGCGGGTATGGCGCTTCTGACGCATCTGGGCATGCCGTTCCAGCGTGAAGCTGACACGGTACGCAAGGCCGGATGAGCGAACTGCCGACCCGGCGGTCGGCGGCTGAACTGCCGCGATGGCGGCGTGTTGTATACAGGACCTTAAACGGACAAAGACTGATGGCGACAAAAGCTTGGAAAAACCGGTACAAAAAGCGGTTGGAACTCGTGGCTAAGTATGCCGAGGATCGCAAGCGGCTCAAAAAAGAGAAGAATTACGTGGCGCTGGCCAAGTTGCCGCGCGATTCCAGCCCGACGCGGACGGCTCGCCGCTGCGAAATTACGGGTCGTCGGCGCGGGTATTACCGCAAATTCAAGGTGTCGCGGCTCGTGCTGCGTCAGCTTGCCGCCGACGGCAAGATTCCCGGCCTGAAAAAGGCATCGTGGTAAAAAGAGTTGGCCGGGCGTATCCCGGCTGGTTAACGCGCACCAGCGCAGGCAAAAGGACATACCAGAGGTAAACATGAGCGACACAATAGCCGACATGCTCACCCGCATTCGTAACGCGACTATGGCGCGGCACAAAACGGTTGACGTAAAAAACTCCAAGATTTGCGAGGGCATTGCCCGCGTTCTCAAGGAGGAAGGCTACATCAGCGAGTATACGTACCTGGACGACGGTACCCACCAGGGGCTGATTCGCCTGGCGATCAAATACTCGCCGACCGGCGATGCGATTTTGCACTCGCTGGAGCGCGTCAGCAAACCGGGCTGCCGGGTCTACCGCAACGTGCGCGAGTTTCCGCGGGTGATGAACGGCATGGGCATATCGGTGCTCTCCACGAGCCGCGGGGTGCTTTCCGATCGTCAGGCGCGTGAGCAGAATATCGGCGGCGAGTTGTTGGCGAAAGTGTATTAACCTGTGCGGCGCCGCCGGCCATATGTGCCGGTGTCGTCCGATAGCGAGGCGGGCGCAAAGCCCGAAACTGATTATGAGCCGAATTGGAAAAAAACCTGTACCTGTGCCGGCCAATGTCAAAGTTGCCATTGAAGGCCGCACCATCCGCACGGAAGGCCCCAAGGGCAAGCTGTCGCTGAATCATCATCCCAATGTCAAGCTGTCCATGAAAGATCAGCAGGTGGTGGTGGAGCGCCAGGACGACGAAAAAGTAAGCCGGGCCGTGCATGGTCTTACGCGGGCACTGGTGGCCAACATGATCAAGGGCGTCACCGATGGTTATCAACGCGACCTTGAAATTCAGGGCGTAGGTTACAAGGCCGAGCAGCAGGGCAAGACGCTGGTTTTGTCCATTGGTTATGCCAATCAAATCAAGCTGCCTGTGCCCGACGGCGTAGCGCTTAAAATTGAAGGCCAGGGCACGCGCCTGAACATCACCGGCCCTGACAAGCAGGTGGTGGGCCAATTTGCCGCGGAAATTCGCCGCGTGCGCAAACCCG
>JAJXZA010000138.1 GCA_021780285.1 Planctomycetota bacterium | reverse complement strand
CTAAATACAACAATTACATGGGTACACTTTGCCGGCAAAAATCGGCCGCAAACGTGACGTAAAGCTGGATTTAACAAGAGGTTACAGCGCTGAGATGCGTGCCAGAGAAGGTGGAACTTTGGGTTAAAACAACTGATTGTGCCCTTGAGTTATCACTGTCAGTGTTTACCCACAGGTTACTGTTCAAAGGCCGCCAGCGGCATGTTGGTATGCAGCAGTTCGCTTGAGTCGCATGCCGCACAGTAGCGTAAAAACGACGTACCGGTGATGCGAATTTCCGCAGGGCGGCCGCAGCGGCGGCACTCCAAACCTATGGGCGTGGCTTCGGTGCAGTCTATACAACGAAAAATGAAGCCCTTACGAAAAGGCTGTGCGTTGACCCGCAAACTGCCGCAATGCACACACCTTGCCTGTGCTGCAGCGGGGGTATGCGACGCCGTTGTTGCACAGGCTGCAATTGAAGAATGCATCGCCGCAGCGGCGGCAACAATCTCTGAAAGCAGGCTGCCAGCGGCCCGGTGTATACCCGATACGTGCAAGGCTATTTTGGCGCGTGTGGCCGCAACATAAAATGCCGCGCGGCCTTGTGAATCGGCCGTGAGATCATCTGCCCCCACCAACAGCACTACCGCAGCATCATAGCCTTTTGCGCTGGCGATGGTGCTGATGGTAAGCGCTGCAGGTTGCAGCAGCGGTAATCGCTTATTGCGCTGGTGTTCGCCATCTACTATGTGGACTCGGCACGAGTCTCCAAGCGTCTTATAAAAATGGTTCACCAATTCGCGGCCCATAATTTGAGGGCGGCGGTACAGCACCAGAATATCGTTGGGTTCAACGTGCTGCTGATGAATCAAATGGTTTATCAACTCGGCGGCGCCGCGCAACTCATCCTGGCGCGAGCTATGCACCTGCACCACCGGCGCCGGCCCGCTGCGACTGGTAAACAGCACCTCTACGCGATCATTGTTTTCAATAAGCAGTTCGCGCTGCTTAAGATTATTGAGGTCGGCAAATTGGCGTGTGGCCACACGCAACCCGGCGGGCGCAAACGACCCCACAAGCACATTAAACGCAAGATTGAGTGTCTGCCGGGTGTTGCGAAAGCATTGATCTAAAAATACCGTGCGACCTTTGATGTTGATGCCCAGCTTTTCCCAAACCGGCGGCATCAATCCATATATATTTTGTGCATTGTCATAAAATAGAATCAGCGTTCGTCCTCCGGCGGCATTGGGGCGGGCCAGTCGTGCCAGCCATTGGAGTTCTTCTGCGAAAAAGTCCTGGGCTTCATCCACATATATGGCGTCGTATTGCAGCCTCTGGCGCTGGGCAGCCGGCAGTGTGTCGAAAGCAGCGTTCATCTTGGCCGCTCGCTCGCGTTTGTGTTCAAAGTTCAGCCCGGTGGCCAGCCGCGGCTCATCCTGTTCTGCGGTGCTTACGAGATTTTCAAAGTGCGTAACCGTGAGGGCGGTTTCGTCGGGCGCCTCCCAGGCGATGCGTTTGTAATGTGCGGTAATGCGCTCCCGAAGATAATGCACCAGCGTGCGGTTAAAACATACCACACATATTTTGGGCGGCTTAGGACGTTCAAAAAGATTTCCCGGCTCTGTGGTCAGCAGACGCAGCATATGGGCGGCATTCATGGCGAGAATGATGGATTTGCCGCTGCCGGCAACGCCCCGAAACAAATGGTTGGCTCCACGAAGGTCTGCTTTGGCGAGTTCGCGCTGCTGTTCGGTGGGTTCTTTAAGCTCATTTTCCAGCGATTCTATTTGTGCCCCCAGGACATTGCCTGCAGGTTGCGGCGAACTTCTCGGTCGGGACGAAAACAGCACGCCGCCGCCCAGCAGCACGTTGCGCAAAGCCGTATGAGCCTTATGCGTGAGGCGTACATTGCGTCCGCTTTGCCGCAGCCGCTGGTCGCAAAGCGTGGTTAGCTGCGCGCGTAGAACATCAGGGTTGGCAATGGCGTCGGCGAAGAGGGTTTGCGGTGGAAGGGCACAATTAAACCGTTGTTGAAAATCGTTGCGATCAATGGCCGGCAGGGCGGCGGTGTGCACAAAAAGCGCCTCATTGCCCGGCACGCGACGCTCCATAAGGTCGCGCAGCCGCAGCAGCACCTTTTCGGCCTGATAGTACGGATCTTCCGACTTAAGAATGCCGCTGCGCATCATTTGCAGCGTGGTGTTGCGAACCGCGACAATGTCGGCAAGCTGCACGCCCTTATTTTCAATGACCACTACGCCCAGCCGCGGATGCAGCACAATAAGATCGGGCCGTGGTATTCGTCCATTGCCGGCAAGTTCTTCAATAAAGAAAAGTGCTCTGGTATCGTCACCAAAAGCCTTAAGAGCTGCCGCTACCAGGCGGGCGTGGTGCATATATTCAATGTGCTGCCAGCCGATGACCTGCGCTTGGGCGGCCCGCACGGCGTGCTGAAGGTTCTGTTGCCAATCTGACGGCATAGATGCACCCGTGGCTGATGGCGGTACTTACTGAAAAAGTATACCGCCAGGCGCGAGCAATGCCAGGTACAACAAATATAGTTTGACC
>JAJXZA010000291.1 GCA_021780285.1 Planctomycetota bacterium | reverse complement strand
CTTAATCAGTTTTTCAGCCCGATTGCGATTTGATATTTATGGCACATTGCGGCAAGCTATTACCAATTGCCGGCTTGGCATTCGGCGGGCGTGCCACGGCGACTTGTGCGGGCAGCACGACAATTTCCCGCGGCAAACCCAACGGGTATTCATCCATGAAAATCAGCCCCCTGATGACCATTTCGCTGGCAGCATTACGCCGATCACTTTTCTTACTTGGAGTGGTCGCGACTGCTTTTGGGGCAACAGCCCCGGGCTTCGCCGCAACCAGTACCAACGCGGAAACCCAAAATGAATCGGCCCTTTCGCTGCAGCAGGCATTAAACGACCTTGCATCGCAACGCTATGCCCAGCGGCAGGCCGCCAGCCAAGCTGTTGAAAGGGCGCTGGCCAAGCAGATGCAGGATATGCTCAATGCCGCAGGACCCGAGCGTCAGGCCCGCATTCGCAAATTACTCGACTTCAATATCTATCTTTCGCGCTGGGCCAAGGCAATTATGCATATGCCGCCCAGCCAGCAGCAGGCCATGCTCCAATGGGGCCTCCAGCCCAACGTGCTCCGCTGGGTTGGCCGGGCATTTTCAAGCAAACCGGCCGATCGCGCTGCGGCAACCCATCCTCTGGCAAATATACCCGGGCCGCAAAGCGACTGGATTTTGGAAAAGCTGCTTGCCGACAGCCATCGGCAAGTGTACCTGAACGCAATGAGTGCAATATGGGATCGCAAACCTACCGCCGAAATGGTGCGTACTCTCTGGCTCCGCGCCGTGCTATTGGGCATTACGCCCATGCCCATGAACACCGGCCCCGTAGCGGTGGTCAATTTTCGCGGGCAGCGCATAACCCTGCAACCCATGGTCAATTTCTGGATGCAAATACAGGATGGCCCCCTGGCTGCCCGCGAATTGGTGCATTGGCATCCAAAATTGCTCTCGACGCTCATTGTGTCCTATCTCAAAAAAATCGCTCTTGAAAAACCCGGGTTCAACCAGGCCATGCCCAATGTCCTGGCAACGCCATCCAATCTGCAGGCACGCAGCTTTCAGCAGTTGTTTTTGCTGTACAAGCCCAAGGAGGCGGTGCCGTATCTTTTGCGGCTCGTACATCAAAACGCCTATCAGAACGTCAATTTTTCTTTTAATAACAAGCCGCAACACTGGAGCAACCGCACCGAACCGCTGTATCTGCTCTCCATCATGGCCGGCTGGAAGCCCGCACAATGCAACTTGCACATCGGCACGCTTTATGGCGGCATATGGATTACCAGTACGCTTAAGCAGGAAGACGATGCAATCAAAAAAATAACCGCATGGTTCAAGGCGCACGGCCAAACAGCCGCGCCCGATGCAACCCAAACCCGCCCCCTCAACAAACCGCCCTTTGTGGTGCACGGCGCCACGCTGCCGGCATCGCAATCTCATTGAAGCCGCCGGCGAGAGCTTTTCGCCAACGCTGCAATGGCCAGAAGCCTGTCGGGAATAATAGCGCACAGTTGCTTAAAGGTATAAAAAAAACCAGGCTGGCGGCCCGAAGGAACGCCAGCCTGGGGAGGGAGAGAGAGAGCAAGATTGTTTAATCAGTTCATTTGAACTGATGCAATTCTAACCTACGCTATATGTATCGTACCATTGAATCAGATTTCTGCAACATTTTTGCTTTCCTAATATTTTAGCTTGTTCCCCGACTATTATCGGCCATTTACCTTATTATAGCCCAACAATTTGTTAAGGCAAGGTTAAATCTCCATCTTTTCCGCCAAAAATTTTCGCACCTGTCCCAACGCAACCCGCTCTTGCTGCAGGGTATCGCGGTATCGCACCGTTACCGTCTGATCGGTGAGCGTTTGGGTGTCTATCGTAAAGCAAAATGGGGTACCCGCCTCATCCATGCGGGCGTAGCGTTTGCCGATGTTCTGCTTGATATCGAGCTGTACATTCCAGGTTTTTCGCAAATCGTGATACAGGTTCGTGGCGATTTCCGGCATGCCTTCTTTGTCAACCAGCGGAAAAATGCCGGCTTTGATGGGCGCCATCCGCGGATGAAACTTCATGACCACTCCGCTGGGCCGGCCCGGATCTTCGGTATACGCTTCGCACAGAAGCGCCAGCGTGCCGCGATCGGCTCCGGCTGACGGCTCAATAACATGCGGGAAGTAACGCTCGTTGGCTTCCTGATCGAAGTACTTGAGTTTATCGCCGAGGCCCGAAAACTGCGCATGCTGCCTTAAATCAAAATCGGTGCGATGAGCCACCCCTTCCAACTCGCCGAAGCCGGGGTCCGTAAACGGAAACTTGTACTCAATGTCGCTGGTACCGGCGCCTTCTTTGGCGTAATGCGCCAGCTCATCGCGATCGTGCTCGCGAAGCTGCAGGTTGCTGCCGGCAAGGCCGATGCTCTGCCACCACTTAAAGCGGGTGTCGCGCCAAAACTTGTACCACTCGGCGGCAGTTTTGGGATGAATAAAAAATTCAATCTCCATCTGCTCAAACTCGCGCGACCGAAACGTAAAGTTGCGCGGCGTAACCTCGTTGCGAAACGCCTTGCCGATTTGCGCAATGCCAAATGGCACCTTCACGCGGCTGGTGTCGGTCACGTTGCGGAAGTTGGCAAAAATGCCCTGGGCGGTTTCAGGCCGCAGATACGCCATCGAATCGTCGTTCTGCACCGCACCCACAAAGGTTTGGAACATCAAATTAAATTGCCGCGGCTCGGTGAGCGAGCCTAGCTTGCCCCCATCGGGAGAGAGGACGTATTCCTTAGCATCCAGCCCACCTAGAAATGGCGACCGGTCAGCACCCCAAAGCTTCGATACAAATCCAGACCACTCGACTGAGTCTTTCCGAAACGTGACCTTGACATGTGCGTCCTTAGAAATCGAGGTCTGCTTCGCATTCCGCTCTACTGCTGCTAGGCCTCCAAGCGACTTCTTTAGGTCGGGGCGTAGCACAATGGCTGTAGGGTCTCGCTCCAAGAGGCCAACGGCCTCCTCAAGGCTACCTGCTTGGAGTGCCCCACTTGGCAAAATCCCGCGAGACCCATCGTCATTCACTTTTAGCACGAGCCCAAGTATCTCGGTGGGCAGCGATTGCACGTTAGTCGGCAGTAAAAACAATCCAAAAAGCTGATCCGCCCGGAAACGCTGCTTGGTTTCGCGGTCGTCTACCATGGGGTCGTTAAAGCCGGTGGCATGGCCCGATGCTTCCCACACGCGGCGGTTCATAATAATGGTGCAATCCAGCCCGACCATGTCAATCGGGTGGCCATGGGGGCCAACCGGTGGGCAGCGAACAATATCCTGCCACCAGGCATCTTTTAAGTTGCGCTTCAGCTCCACGCCCAGCGGGCCGTAGTCCCAAAAACCATTGATACCGCCATAAATTTCGGATGATTGAAAAATGAACCCTCGCCGCCGGCATAGCGCCACCAGCTTATCCATCTTGCTTGTAACGACCGGTTTATCGGCCATGAATGTATTCCTTCCTCAGCCAGCGGCCGGCAACAGAGTGTCATGTATAGGGTGTGGGGCAAGCCCGCCGCAACCCGCGTAAAAAGCTCACACCCGTCATTTCAAATCGGCTTGTTTGTCAGGTTGCACGTTGCAGAGCAATCTCAAATTTCAAATCCGAAATCTCAAATCCGAAATCTTAAATCTTAAATCTCAAATCTCAAATCGCCCCTACGCCCCGGCCGCGGCGGCATCCGCCGGCTTGGGCTGCGGATTGTAGCGGCTGCCGATAACGGCCATACGCTTGTTCACCTCGCCCGGAGCTTGCTTACGCAGTTTGCCCGCCAGCAGCACACCCGCAAACAAAAGCACATTGCCCAAAAGCAGCCAGCCGCGATGTTCTATAATGCCGCGCTGTTTAAGCTCCACAAACACCGCCGCCATCAAAAACGTGCCCAGCGACAGCGGTATCATGCCGCGCCATGCGAGGTTCATAAGCTGATCAAACCGAAACCGCGGCAGCGTCCAGCGAATCCACATGTAAAAGAACAAAAAGCCCACGACCTTCGCCCAGAACACCACAAACTTCAGCAGCGCTCCACCCCAGCCCGCAACCGCCGGCTGCGAGCCATGATAAATAAGCTTGTCGAGCCAGGGCAGATGCCACCCGCCCAAAAACAGCGCTACCGCCACCGCCGAGCCGGTAATCATCGAAGAATATTCAGCCAGAAAGAACAGCGCAAACTTCATCGAAGAATATTCGGTATGGTAGCCGCCCACCAGTTCCGATTCGCACTCAGCGAGGTCAAACGGCAGCCGGTTGGCCTCCGCAAATATGCAGGTGATAAACAGGAAAAACGCCACCGGCTGCATAAACACGTTCCATGCCGGCACGAACGACAAACTCGAAAAATAACTCGCCTGATCACCCGTAATGCTGCTGAGCTTAAGCGTGCCGGCCACCACCGCCACTGACATCAGCGAAAGCGCCAATGGAATTTCGTAGCTCACCATTTGAGCCGTCGCCCGCATGCCGCCCAGAAAGCTATATTTGCTGCCCGAAGCCCAGCCGCCCAGCACCACGCCGTAGACGCCCAGGCTTGCCGCCGCCAGCACAAACAGCACGCCAATGTTAGGATTGGCCACCATCACCGCAATATTATGCGGAAACGCCCAGCCGCCGATAAAGGGTATCCACTCCGGCAGCTTGGTGCCGGCGGCCAGAAAGCCGCCCCAAGGTATCACCGCAAAGCCACACAGCGCCGGGGTAATAATGACAATCGGAGCCAGCATAAACAGCCAGCGGTCGGCATTGGCCGGTATAAACTCTTCTTTAAGGATGAACTTTACACCGTCGGCAATGGGCTGCAGCAGGCCCTGCGGCCCGACGCGATTGGGACCGATGCGGTCTTGAATCCAGGAGGCGGTTTTGCGTTCAAGCAAAATGAGATACGCCACCAGCCCCAAAATCACATGAAACACCACCACGGCAAACACCAGGTGAGCAATAAATATTCCGACCATGCAAGCCAACTCCGGTAAGGCCCCTTGTTAAGGCCCCTATCTTATACATTCACCGCCGGCATACAAGCGAAACAGGCCGCCCAAAGCCGCCAAACCCGAAAGTTCAACGCCCGCCCCCGGCAACCTGGAATCTGAAATCGAATATGTGAGATCAGCAATCCTGCAAATCTACGATTTCACGTTCACGTTTTTGATGGTTTTGATCTATGAACTTAAGCCATCCAACCCCCGCAAACCTTATTCTGACATCTTGAAATCTGAAATCCTGAAATCTTGAAATCTGAAATCCTGAAATCTCCAATCGCCCCAAAAAAACCACTCACATTTTCCCACGTTATTTCGCCCACCAACCATCACTTGTCGCCGACCGCTGCCTCGGCAACAATGAAGCAATAATCGCCCGCTTACGCATGGAGCAACCCATGACCTACGAACGCTTTGAAGACTTGCCCGTCTGGCAGGCGGCAATACAACTCGCCGTGCAAGTGTACCAAACTACCGACGCAAGCTGGTTCGCCAGCAAGGGTGATTTGCGCAATCAGCTTCAGCGGGCCGCCCTTTCTGTCTCCAACAATATTGCCGAAGGTTTTGAGCGCGGCACCACGTCGGAACTGCTGATGTTTTTATATATCGCCCGTGGCTCCGCCGGCGAAGTGCGCAGCGCCTGCCGCTTTTCCGCCGCCCTGCTCGGCCCCGCCGCCGGCCCGGCCCATGCCTCGCTCGCCGCCAACATAAACCAATGCGTCGCCGCAGCCGAACGCGTATCGCGCCAACTACGAGCTTGGGCGGCAAGCCTGCAAGACGGCGACATCACCGGCCAGCGCCACCTCACCAGTCAAAGCAAGCAGGACTATCAGATGGCCAAACGAGCCGCCGCGTTCAGCGCTCATGTGCGCGAAGTAACCGACCAGGCTGTCGCCGCAGCCGTCCGCCGCAATCAGGATTCATCGCAGGCCGCACCGCCGAATAGCCCCAAGCCGCAATGAATCTCAATTTTTAATTCAGCCATCATTAACATCTCGCCCCAGGCAAACGCAAATTTGCCATCTCAAATCTGAAATCTGAAATCCAAATTCTCAAATTCTCAAATCGTTAAATTCTCCTCCATCGCGCTCGCCGCACAACCGCGCCCCGCTTAGCCCGCACCCGCTCGTATGTTCGAATGTCACTTGTTCTCAATGCCGCCGCCCTGCGGGGTGGCTCTGAAATGCCCCGGATGCGCGGCGGAGGATCGAGCCGACTCTGAATAATGAGTCTGCGAGATCCGACAACAAAGCAGACGGGGCATTTCAGCACCATCGCAATCCCAGCCATTACTCGAACAGTATCCTGCCAACGATTGCCAAAAAGAGAGGCAGGGCAGCCTCCGCTGCCCTGCCTCCGGAGTCGCCATCCGTGGCTTTCAGATATCAGCCAACCGCGCGATCGCCCGTTGCTTTACGAACAACCTTGTGATGTTCCGCAGTTGTTGCATTTGTAACAGCTGCCATTGCGTACTGTAATGCTGCCGCACACGCTGCAGTTGGGTGCATCGCCCATCATTGTGCTTAGCTGCTGCGAGAGCGAATCAGTTAGGGTAGCCACCCCACCATGCATTAATGTTATGCGGTCGCTGTGCGCCTTGGTTCCGTGGTCGTGGCCATTACCGTTACCATTACTGGTACCGTTACCGTGGCCATGACCATTGCCGTTGCCGTTACCGTTGCCCGCAGTACTGGCATAACCATCGGTCAGCGAAGGCGGGGTAACATCCATAAGTTTGGCACGATGGGCGGCGGCGTCATCGGCATGATGCTCCGCCACGGCCTCGTGGTGGTTGTCGCGTTTGGGGGCGTTTTCCGCACGGTAACCGGGCAGAAACTGCATGCCCAGCCAGCGCACCAGGTAATCCATCACGCTCTTGGCAATAGGTATATCGCCGTTGCGGGTCATGCCCGCGGGTTCAAAACGCATGTGCTCAAACTTGCGCACCATAGCCGAGAGCGGCACACCATATTGGAGATTAAGCGAAATGAGCGTGGCGATGGCATCCATGAGGCCGCCGACCGTGCTGCCCTGTTTGGCCATGGTAATAAACACCTCACCGGGGCTGCCATCTTCAAACAGGCCGCAGGTGATGTAACCTTCGTGACCGCTGATGTCGAACTTATGGGTGATGCTGGGCCGCGTGTCAGGCAGGCGACGCCGCAGAGGCCGTTCGATGATGCGCTCTTCAACGCGTTGTACAACCGAAGCGGCCGCCACAGACTTGGCTGCGGCAGCTTTGGCAGACGGCGAAGCATCGGCCTGGGCCTGCGCGGGCACCGCGGGCGACGGGTCGCCGCAGGTGGTGCAGGCCAATGCCGCCTCAACTTTAAGTGCGTCAATGTCGGCATCGTCAGACGCATCGTCATCAGACGTGCTGTTGAGCGGCTGGCTGAGTTTGGAGCCGTCGCGGTACAGGGCCACGGCTTTGAGGCCGAGCTTCCAGCTTTCGCGATAGGCTTCTTCAATGTCGGCGGTGTTGACTTCATTGGGCAGATTGATGGTTTTGCTGATGGCGCCGCTGATAAAGGGCTGCGCCGCAGCCATCATACGAATATGCCCGAGGTGATGAATAAACCGCTTACCCTTGCGGCCGCAGCGATTGGCACAATCAAACACGGCGAGGTGTTCGTCCTTAATGTGCGGCGCACCCTCCACCGTCTGCGAGCCGCAAATCACGTCATTGGCTTCGCGAATTTGCCGCTTGGTAAAGCCCAGCGCCCGCAGCAGGTTAAACGAAGGTTCCTGCCATTGCGCGGTGGTAAAGCCAAGCCGGGTCATGGCAGCTTCGCCGAGCGTCCAGGGAGAAAAGGCGAAGGCCAGCTCAAAAACCGAGGGCAGGCAAGCCTCGATTTTAGCCAGTTCATCATCCGTGAAGCCCTTCGCCTTCAGTGTCTCCTGGTTTATATGCGGGGAACCTTTAAGCGAAAGCGTGCCCAGTACATACGTGAGAATGTCTTTCACTTGAGCCGCAGAGTAGCCGAGGTTGTGCAAGGCCGGCTCAACCGACTGATTGGCGATTTTAAAGTAGCCGCCGCCGGCAAGTTTTTTGAATTTAACGAGGGCGAAGTCAGGCTCGACGCCGGTGGTGTCGCAATCCATCAGCAGGCCGATGGTGCCGGTGGGAGCAATAACGGTTGTCTGGGCGTTGCGGTAACCAAATTTTTCACCCAGGGCAACGGCACGGGTCCATGCTTCACGCGCCGAGGCCAGTAATTGAGGCGACGAAGTCGGCCCGGTGAACTGCGAGGCATCGAGAATGCGGGGCTTGATTTCCAGCGATTCGTATTGGCCGTCGTTGGCGGCAGCGCGGTGGTTGCGCATCACGCGAAGCATGTCGGCGCGGTTGCGATGATACCCCGGGAATGGCCCAAGCTCGCCGGCAAGTTCGGCAGAGGCGGCATAGCTTTCGGCGGTCATCAGGGCGGTAATGGCTCCGCAGATGGCTCGGCCTTCGGCGCTGTCGTAGGGGATGCCCGCAACCATAAGCATGGTGCCGATGTTGGCATAACCCAGCCCCAGCGTACGGTATTCGTAGCTCAGGCGGGCGATTTCGCGGCTTGGGTAGGCGGCCATCAACACCGAAATTTCCAGCACCATGGTCCAGAGCCGACAGGCATGTTGAAAGCCTTCAATGTCGAACTTGCGGGCTGCGGCATCAAAAAACTTCATCAGGTTGATGGAGGCCAGATTGCACGCGGTGTTGTCGAGAAACATATACTCGCTGCACGGGTTGCTGGCATTGATGCGGCCGCTCTGCGGGCAGGTGTGCCATTCGTTGATGGTGTCGTCGTATTGTACGCCCGGGTCGGCGCAGCGCCAGGCCGCAAAGGCGATTTGCTGCCACAGGTCGCGAGCCTTGATGGTTTTATGCACTTTGCGGTCGGTGCGACGAATCAGGTTCCACTGGCCGTCGTTTTCAACCGCCTCGACAAACTTGTTCGGCACACGCACCGAGTTGTTGGAGTTCTGGCCTGATACGGTGGCGTACGCTTCGCCGTTAAAGTCATAGTCAAGCTTGAGTTTAAGTTTGGAGGCAAGCTCCTGTTGCTCTCGCGGCAGATGTTTAAGGCCTTCCACCAGAGCGGCAACCTTGAGTTCTTCACGCACCTTCCAGTTTACAAACTCACTGATGTCGGGGTGATCAAGATCTAGGCAGACCATTTTGGCGGCGCGCCGGGTGGTGCCGCCCGATTTGATGGCCCCGGCGGCGCGGTCGCCGATTTTAAGAAAGCTCATAAGACCGGAAGATTTGCCGCCGCCCGAGAGCGATTCATTTTCGCCCCGGAGGTGCGAAAAATTTGTGCCCGTACCCGAACCGTACTTAAACAGCCGCGCTTCGCGCACCCACAAGTCCATAATGCCGCCATCGTTTACCAGGTCGTCATCCACACTTTGAATAAAGCAGGCGTGCGGCTGCGGATGGCTGTAGGCATCGTTTGATTGTTCAAGCTGCAGCGTTTTCGGGTTGACAAACCAATGCCCCTGCGACGGGCCGGTCATACCGTAGGCGAAGTTCAGGCCGGTGTTGAACCACTGGGGCGAATTGGGCGCTGCCATCTGGCGCAGCATCATGTAGGCGAGTTCATCATAAAACGCATCGGCATCTTGCGCGGAGCTGAAGTAGCCGTAGTCGCGGCCCCATTGCGTCCAGCATCCGGCGAGACGATGCACCACCTGGCGGACCGATTTTTCGGGGCCGGTTTTGGGTTTGCCGTCGGCGTCGAGCACCGGTTTACCCTGGACATCAACCTCGGGCACGCCGGCCTTTCGGAAATACTTGCTTACCATAATATCGGTGGCGAGCTGCGACCAATCGGCCGGTATTTCAGCATCCTTCATTTCAAACACGACCGAGCCATCCACATTGCTGATGCGGCTGGTGCGGCGCGCAAAGGCCACCTTTGAGTAAACATCTTCCCCGGCTTTGGTAAACTTGCGAACAACTTTCATGGCATTACTCCTGCATGCATCCTT
>JAJXZA010000114.1 GCA_021780285.1 Planctomycetota bacterium | reverse complement strand
CAGATAAAAACGCAAGGCCCAATACATCACAAAACGGTGGTGAATGTGAGATTCACCGATAATTCGCTGCGACCGACCCACATGCTTGATCCAGCGGGTGAAGACGCGCTGACGCCGGTAAAAGACCTGCCAGGCGGGCGACGGCTTTCTTACTGAGATTAACCACGCGGGTTGCGCGGTCACACCATCGGGTGGCAGGTGGGCGTTAACCGCAGTCAAGCCCCAGCACCATGCTGCGGCCAGCCCCATCTTTGGCACCCCATGTGCGGCCTTACGCCAGCGCCACAGCATTTGCACATAAGCCGCATCAGCTTGTATCTTTGCTTTGGCCGCGGCCTGATCGGAAGCCTGTGGCAACATGCTCGATAGCTTATTCAACTGCTCCAACAGAGCCAGTGCCTGTTGATGCGCAGAGTCCTCGGTTGCCGCAATTTGCTGTTGTGCCAGGCTGCAGGCCGAAGATTTAGGGTTATGTTGCAGCGCCAAAAACGCCCGCCACCAGTCAATCGCCTGCCATTGGTGCCCCGGCAGATGACTTTCCACAACACCCAGCAGGAATAACACGTCAGGCCGGTCTGGAGCCATTTCCCATGCCCGCAAAAAACTCGCATGGGCCTCACTCCACTGTTGAGCTTTGGCCGCTACTCGCCCCTCGTCCATGGCCGCATGGAAGAGCGCCGCATCACCCGGCTTCGGATGTATTTGCGGTAATGTATCGGCCACCGCAAACCGACCGGGCAGCCAAACGGCCAGCGCCAAAAATAACGGAAATATCGTTCGCCAAGTCAAGACGTTGTTCATGCTGGGTTCCAGAAAAAATGCGCACTGGCGCGAGGCCTACCGCGGCAACTGCGGCAACATTTGCTTTATCACCCGGCGTTGGTCTACCAAGGTTTTCATCCGGTTGGAGACCACTTTCAAATCCTGCAATTGCTGTTCAGTGTCGGCTCCCATTTGATGTTCACTTCCGCTTAGCACCAGAAGGGCAAAGCCCGCGTCGCCCACCGCATACGCAGCCCGAGCCGCTTCTACAGCGGGTTTGGCAAAGTCGAAGCTGCCGGCCGCCGTCCATACCGCTTCCTGCTTCGACTCGACGGTGCCCTGCTGCCACAGGGCCATTGATTTTTCCGCAGCCTCCACCTTTTCCTTGGCATCCATAACGGCTTCGGCCGCCTCTGCTGTGCCCAATCGGCTCATCGTGATTGGAATATCTTCCAACTGCTGCTGAATTTCCTCCTCAGGAACGCCCGCCTCCTCCATTTTCTTAATCCAATCTTCCACTACCGCCCCTTGATCGCCCACAATGCCCTCATGCAGCATGGCTTTACCGGCATCGGAAATTTGATCTAAATCGAGCTCTTTGAGTTGATCCATCAGCTTGTTAACCAACTCAGCTTGTGCTTCTTTAGACATATCACCCAAACGCTCAAAATCATCGGCTCGCTCATTGAAGCCCAAACCCGCCAGTTGGGCGCGGATCACAGCAATCTGCCGGTCCAGATCGCCAAGCATCTTCTGGGCCTGCCCTTGCGTCGCCGGAGCCTTAAACAGCGCTGGCGGCGACACTGCTGCCGCTGCCGCCGCAGCGGCCAGCGTTCCACCGCTCGGTGCAATGGTTGAATTAATTCCCTGGGCCACGCCTATATTCACCACATCTGTTCGGACGCCGCCCAAATCCACCACGTCAGAATCCCATAGTGCCGAGGATATGGGACCGGACAAAGCTGATCCGGGAGCGTCGGCCGGCGTCAACCATACCTGATTGCCATTCTGAGCGATAAAACTCTGCATCTTCTCCGCGGCCCGCTGCTGTGCCTCTTGGAGGGCACGGGCTGCAGCGATGGCTTGCAGCTGGTCCTCCGCCTTTTTCAGGTTGGCTCGCATAATGGCATCGTCGGGCGCATAGTTCAAGGCGGTTTGAAAGTAGCGGATCGCGCCGTCGAAATCACCGTTGGCGAACAGAGCGCAACCCTGACTATTTTCAGCCCGCGCCAAGCTTGACCGGACAGTGCCATCGTTGGGATTGAGTTGCAATTGCTGCCAGAACATACTGATGGCTGTCAGATAATCGTGATTTTCAATCGCATTTTGGCCGCTGGCTTGAAACGCCATCGCCTGTTTATATCGCTGCTCCTCGGCGATGGATCGCTGGTTGGCGGCGGCGGCATCGCTCGCCGCGTGCGCCCGCATGGCTGAAAAATAGGCCCCCATGCATGCGGCCTGTTGTCGTGCGGGCGTCCAATAATTGGCTTGTTCATGCATCTCGTCTATAAGGTCGCCAGCGTCTTGTGCATGAACTGACGGCCTCATGCAGACCAACATGCCAATCAGAATGGCCGCCAAATTGAACAAACGGGGCATACTCAAAAAGCCAACACATCTATGCATGGTTTTCGATCCCTTACAGTTCACGCATGCGGCTAAGCATTTCAAGGCGTTTCAAAACAATCCAGTGATTGAGGGCACTCTACGGATAGGCTTGCGTTGTGTCAAACCATGCTGTTTATGTGCCGCCAGCCCCGCGATCGTTTTGCGGGGCTTGGCGCTACGGATGCGTTATCAGCTTCGCATGCA
>JAJXZA010000320.1 GCA_021780285.1 Planctomycetota bacterium | reverse complement strand
ACTTAGACGCTTGAGCGCCGCTTGTTAACTCGTGAGTTTGATGGCGCTGCGCTATCGTCATGTGCAGGAATTTTCAGCAGCGCTGCTGATGGCAGGCCGGCAATAATATCGCTTTGTATGATCTCGATGGCCTGGCGCTGGGCTCGCCAGACAAAATGCGCGGCAACATCGGCCAATGCCACCCACCGAAAGTCGTCGTGCTCTTCGTTGAGTTGCACGGACGCATTACCAACCACTTCAGCGGCAAATACGGGCATAAGCACCACGCGATCGCGCTGCTGGTTATAAAACGATTCGAGATACTCGACCTGATAAAAGTTTTTCGGCGTAAGACCGGTTTCTTCGTGCAGCTCGCGCTGGGCGGCGTCTACAGCGGTTTCGCCCTTAAGAATGCCACCATACACCGTCTGCCACGAGGCCGGATAGCTTTCCACATTGTCCGCCCGCTGGAGCTGCAAAAACTCTATGCCCCCGGCCCGCTTGCGAAAAACATAAACCGCGACGCGATTGGCTTTAACTTTGGCCATGATTGGCTCCTTTTACTCGCGTAAGGTATATCCACGGCTGGCGGTACGGGTAAGCACGCCTGATATCTCCAGCAGCGTTAACTCGGCAATTACCACGCCCGCGGGCAGACCGCTGGCTTCACAGACACTGTCAACATCGTGCGAACCACTCTTGATAATGGCCACCAGCGTTTGCTGTGTGGGTGTAAGCGGGCGCTGGGCCGGTGCGGGTTCTTGACCCTGCTGGATGTCTTCGGCGGCAACGCGCGGTGCAGGCGCCCGCTGTGAGGCCTTCTTATTCGTCGGCCCAGTCGCTGAAACGGCGGGAGCGGCGGCAGACGACGCATCTTCAACAGGCTGCGGGCCATCGAGCACATCTAAAATATCGCGGGCGGTTTCGACCAGCGTGCCCGAGCCGGTTTTGATGAGATGGTGTGTGCCGGCGCTGGCCGGCGAATCTACCCGCCCCGGCAGCGCAAAGACTTCGCGGCCATAGTCGTCGGCTGCGAGCCGGGCGGTTATGAGTGAGCCGCTGCGTAAATTAGCCTCCACCACAAGTACACCCAGGCTAAGGCCGGCGATGATGCGGTTGCGCGGGGGAAAGTTCTCGGCGGATGGCGGCTGATCGGGCGTTAGCTCGCTGATGATAGCGCCCAGGTCGCGCGCAACAATTTGATCGTACAGTTCAACATTTTCCGCAGGGTAACAGTGATACAGGCCGCACCCCTGAACCACGAGCGTTCGGCCTCCGACGCGCAAAGCGCCTTCGTGGGCGGCGGTATCAATACCGCGGGCGCCGCCGCTGACAATGGTTACCTCGGCTTGAGCGAGTTCGCGGCTGATGGCCCCCGCCTGCTCGCGGCCATACAGAGTGCAGCGCCTCGCCCCTACAACGCCGATGGCGCGCACATCCTGCGGTAAAATTCGGCCCCGCAAAAACAGCACTACCGGCGGATCTGGCAGGTGCTTGAGGCCGGCGGGCCAGTCGGCATGTGCGGGATGAATAATGCTGATGCGGTCGGCAATTGTTTGTTCATACAGCGTGTGGGCCGCCTGCATATTAATGCTTCGCAATAGTTCGCCGGCGCGGTGCATACCGATGCCTTCCACCCCGGCGAGTCGGCTGGCCGAAGCGCCCACAATGGCCAGCGGCGAGCCAAACGCCTCGATAAGACGTCGCACCAGTACCGGGCCTACGCCGTGCGCCTGCGCCAGCGCCAACCATGCAATGCAACATTCGCGCTCTGCAGCGATCTCGTCGGAGACTTGGGCGTCATTTGTGGTTTGCGGGGATATGTTTTCCACTTGTTTTCTCGCAGATTGCAGCGGATGATTTAACCACAGATCGGCCCGGTGATCAGGTATTCCAAACCAGATCGCACCTCGGCGGCCGAGGCGGAATCTATAATAACCGCGGCCCCCAGACCGGTGGGCAATATCAACCGAAGGCGGCCATCCACCACCTTTTTATCGCCGGCCATGGCAGCAAGCACATCGTTAATATCCATTGCGGCCAAGCGCGTCGGCAAACCCAACGATTGCAGCAGCCGTTCAATATAGTGGGCATCTTGGGGCGAGAGCATCTTTCGCTGAACCGCAACATGAGCCGCTGCAACCGTTCCAAGGGCGACAGCCTCGCCATGCTTGAGGTTTTCGTAGCCTATTACAACCTCCAGCGCATGGCCGAAGGTATGCCCCAGATTCAGCAGCGCTCGTACGCCATGTTCAAAGGGATCTTCTGACACAATGGCCGCTTTGATACGAACGTTTTGTGCGATAAGGTCGGTGAGAATTTTTGCGTCGCGGCGAAATATGTCCTGCGTGTTGGCGGCAATAAACTCCAGCAGTACCACATCGCGAATGATGCCATGTTTGACGCATTCGGCAAGACCGCAGCGAAGTTCCACATCGGGGAGGCTGCGCAGGAGTTCAACATCACATATAACCGCTCTTGGTTGATGAAAGGCACCGATGAGGTTTTTACCCACCGCATGGTCCACCCCCACCTTGCCGCCAACGCTGGCATCCACCGCCGCGAGCAGGCTTGTGGGCACCTGCACAAACGGGAC
>JAJXZA010000352.1 GCA_021780285.1 Planctomycetota bacterium | reverse complement strand
GTGTTGGATGTAGAAGTCACCAGCAACCGCACCGACTGTTTTTCGCATATTGGCCTGGCACGCGAGCTGGCAGCACTTACCAACCGCAAGTTCAGCCCGCCGCCGATAGATGATGCTTTACCGCTTGCCGGCACTATCGGCGAATTTTGCTCGGTACAGGTGACGGATGCCGCAGGCTGTCCGTTTTACTGCGCTCGTGTGCTGCGCGATGTCACCGTCGGCCCATCGCCGGCGTGGCTACGGCATGCGGTCGAATCCATAGGGCTGCGCAGCATCAACAATGTGGTGGATATCACCAATTTTCTGCTGATGGATACCGGCCAGCCGCTGCACGCGTTTGATCTTGATCGGCTTGCAGAACGCCGAATTGTTGTACGCCGCGCTCGCCCCGGTGAGACCATGCTGAGCATTGACGGCCATAATCATAAGCTTGACGACTCGATGCTGGTGATTGCCGATGGGGCGGGGCCGGTGGCCGTGGCGGGCATTATGGGATCAAAACCGAGTGAAGTGACGGAGCAGACCCGAAATATTCTTATTGAGTCGGCGCAGTTTCATCCGGGTTTAGTGCGGGCCACAGCGCGCAAGCTGGTCCTTTTCAGTGATTCCTCGTTTAGGTTTGAACGTGGCATAGACCCGGCGGCAGCGGAAAGCACCTCGCGGCGGGCGGTCGCACTTATTGCCAGGGTATGCGGCGGCAAAGCCGCTGCAGGCTCGGTGGTGGTGGGTTCGTACAATGCCCAGCCTAAAAATGTATTGTTGAGGCCCGCGCAAATTGAAAGAATTGTGGGGCTGCGTCTGCCCATTCACGACGTAATCAAATTGCTTCAGAGGCTGTCGCTTGACCCTGTTGCCAGTGGCGAAAGCATTGTATGCCATGTGCCAAGTTTCAGGGCTGATCTCACCCGCGAGATAGACCTTATTGAAGAGGTCATTCGCCTGCATGGCTATCAACATGTGCCAATGCACGCCCGCGTGGCCCATGCTGTGCCGGTAAGCGAGCCTGACGAAGCCGCGCTGCGGCTCATACGCCGTACGCTCCAGGGAGCGGGGTGGCATGAGGCGGTCTGTTATAGCTTCGCCGATGCCGCTGAGGCGGCACTGTTTCTGCCACCGGGCGAAGGAACCCTGCTTCGTGTGGCCGACCCCGGCCGCAAGGAAATGAACACATTGCGGCCCGCGCTATGGCCGGGCCTTTTACGCGCGTGCCGCCACAATCAAAACAACGGCCACCCGCAGCCTTTGCTGTTTGAACATGCCAGCGTCTATTGGCAGCCAGCCGAGGCCGTCCATGGCGCACCGCATGAGGAAGAACGCCTTTCTCTTATTGGCCCAGATTTGTCGCTGGTGCGAGGCGCCCTTGAGCTGGTTGTTGCCAAGCTTGGTGCGGCCAATAGGCTGCAGGTGCAGCCGATGGAACAAACACCGTTTGCGCCGGGCGTTGGTGGTAAGATTCTGCTGCAGGTTTTGGGCCGGGGCGATTGGCGTTCCATAGGTACTTTAGGACGCTTTTCGCCGGCTATTGAAGATTACTACGGCCTTAAACACCCGTATTATGGCTTTGAAGTACAGTTAAGCTGGCTGCTCGGGGCATTTGACCCGATGCCGCAGGCTGCGCCGCTCCCGCGATTTCCGGCCGTCAGTCGCGATTTATCGCTTGTGGTGGCCGATGATGTCCGCTGGAACGATCTTGAGACTGCGGTCGCGGCACTGAAGCCGGTTCATCTGTCAAACATTCGCTTTCAAGGGGTTTACCGTGGCAAACAGCTTGGCACCGGGCGCAAAAGCGTAACTTTTACCATGGATTTTCTTAACCCCACAGCGACGCTGCGTTCGGAAGAGGTAGACGGCCAAGTTCACACTGTTGTGACGGCTTTGCAGCAGCAGTTTGCGGCGGAGCTGCGAAATTGACCCGCAAACCAGTAATTATCGGATGAAGTTTGAACCGATGATTACCTTGGCTGTGCAGCCTGGCACAAGCGAATACGGTAAAAAGCCGTCCGCTGGCACAGGCTTTGCGTATAGCTTAGGGTGCTCGTTCGGATCATGCCGAAGTGGCAGTCTGAGCCAGCCGAGCTAGGCGGAAATCGGAATAATTTGCATCCCGCTTGATTCCGATAATACGCGGCTCATACAATCAGCAGTGTAGGCGGGGAACTTTGGCTGTGGCCATCTTGCCCACCACCGTGAAACGCCGGCTGTTAGCCGGTTACTCTTTGGAGCAGTTAAATGTACGAGAGATTTACCGATCGTGCCCGCAAAGTAATGGCCCTGGCCAACCAGGAAGCCCAGCGGTTTAACCATGAATATATCGGCACTGAGCACATACTTCTCGGTTTGGTGAAGGAAGGCTCTGGCGTGGGCGCAACGGTTCTTAAAAATATGGATATTGACCTTCGTAAGGTGCGCCTGGAGGTTGAAAAGCTTGTTAAAAGCGGGCCGGACATGGTAACCATGGGGCGATTGCCTCAGACGCCGCGCGCCAAAAAAGTTATCGAATACGCCATTGAAGAGGCGCGTAACCTCGGGCATAACTATGTTGGTACCGAACACCTGCTGCTGGGCCTGCTTCGTGAGCGCGACGGCGTGGCAGCTCAGGTGCTGATGAACCTGAACCTTAAACTTGAAGAAGTGCGGGAAGAAGTGCTTAACCTGCTGGGTGCCGGCGTCGAGAGCGAATCTGCTCCGGAAGGTCGCGAATCTGCCAAGGGGCCGCGATCCAAAACGCCGGCGCTTGATTCGTTCGGCCGCGACTTAACCGAGCTGGCCCGTGAAGGTTCGCTCGACCCGGTCATTGGCCGCGCCAATGAAATCGAACGTGTAATTCAAATTCTCTGCCGCCGCACCAAAAACAACCCCGTCCTGCTGGGCGAGGCCGGCGTCGGCAAAACCGCTATTGTCGAAGGTTTGGCGCAAAAAATTGTCGGCAACGACGTTCCTGAAATACTGGTGGACAAGCGCATCGTTGTGCTCGACTTGGCCATGATGGTCGCAGGCACCAAGTACCGCGGCCAGTTTGAAGAGCGCATTAAGGCGGTAATGAATGAAGTGCGCCGCGCTAAAAACGTCATTCTGTTTATTGATGAGCTTCACACACTGGTAGGAGCCGGCGGGGCGGAGGGCGCTATTGACGCAAGCAACGTGCTTAAGCCATCGCTGGCACGCGGCGAAATTCAGTGCATCGGCGCTACCACGCTCGACGAATACCGCAAATACGTTGAGAAGGATGGAGCGCTTGAGCGACGATTCCAGACCATTATCGTAGAGCCGCCCAGCAAGGAAGAGGCTCTCGAGATTCTAAAAGGGCTGCGCGATCGTTACGAAGCGCACCATCGCGTACAAATTACCGAGGAGGCTCTCCGCGGCGCGGTAGAGCTTTCCACCCGGTACATCACTGGTCGTTGCCTGCCCGATAAGGCTATTGACGTCATTGACGAAGCGGGCGCTCGCGTGCGGCTTAAGAGCATGACCAAACCGCCCAACCTCACTGAAATTGAAGAGCAAATTGATCGGCTCACCATCGAAAAAGACGAAGCCGTTAAAAATGCCGACTATGAGCGTGCCGCCGAGTTGCGCGACCAGGCCGACGTGCTCCGCAAGAAAAAAGAGGACGAGCAACGCAAATGGCGCGAGCAGGCCAAGGAAGTTGACGGGGTGGTGGATGAAGAAATGGTTGCCGAGGTTGTCAGCAAAATGACCGGCGTGCCGCTCACCCGGCTGGAAAAAGCCGAAGCCACGCGACTGCTTGAATTGGAAAATGAACTGCACAAAAAAGTTGTCAGCCAGGATGATGCCATCAAGGCTGTATCGCGGTCTATTCGCCGGGCACGTTCGGGCCTTAAAGACCCGTTGCGTCCCATGGGTACATTCTTGTTTTTGGGGCCGTCGGGCGTGGGCAAAACATTGCTTTCCAAAGCGATTGCGGAGTTCATTTTCGGCAACGAGGCCTCGCTCATCCAGATTGATATGTCTGAATACATGGAGAAGCATAACGTCAGCCGGCTTGTTGGCGCTCCTCCGGGCTATGTCGGCTATGAAGAAGGCGGCCAGCTTACGGAGCGCATCCGTCGGCGGCCCTATGCCGTTGTGCTTCTCGATGAAATCGAAAAGGCGCATCCCGATGTGTTCAACATGCTCCTGCAGATCATGGAAGAAGGACGCCTTACCGACAATGTCGGCCGTCAGGTGGACTTTAAGAACATCATCCTCATCATGACCAGCAATATCGGCGCCGACCTCATTAAGAGCGGCGGCATACAGGGCTTTGGTTACGGCAAGCGTGACAGCGAACAAAACTTCGAGCAGATGAAGCGAGCCTTACTGCGTGAAGTTGAAAAGTACTTCCGGCCTGAGTTTATCAACCGGTTGGATGACACCATCATCTTCCGGCCGTTGGGCAAGGATGATTTGTACCGCATTATTGACATTGAAATCCGCAAAGTTACCAAGCGATTGATTGAACAGGGCATTACGCTTGAAACCACCACGGAAGCGCATGACTTCCTTATTGAAAAGGGCTACAACCCAGACTTTGGCGCACGGCCTTTGCGGCGAGCCATTGAGCAGTATGTTGAAGACCCGCTCTCTGAGGCGATTTTGCGAGGAGAATACAAGGGCTTTACCTCCGTCAAAATTGACCGTCAGGGCGATGGCCTGGTTTGCGTGCCGTTTGGTCCTAAGGAAGAATTGCCGGCGCCGGCAGGGGCCGGGGCGGCGGATGCTACATAACCGGCATTCTTGGGAGCTGGCAATTTCCGGTCGCCAATGGCCGCCGATGCCAACGCCGGGCATACGCGATGCGACCCGATGGTGTAACATCACCGCGATGGCTTAAGCCTCGCCCGCACGGGCGGGGCGCGTGCGCAAAGCGCAGTGTGTCTATTTTGGTTATATTGGCAGCCTGAAAAAGGAGTCGCTCGTGAGCCTGTTTCAAAAAATCGGCGGTGAGTTCATTGACATTATTCAATGGACCGAGCCGGCCGGTGATGATCTTTTGGCCTATCGCTTTGAACGCTACAACAATGAAATAAAAATGGGCGCACAACTTACCGTGCGCGAGGGCCAGGTCGCGGTATTTGTTAACGAGGGTAAACTTGCCGACGTGTTCTCGCCCGGCATGTACAAGCTCCAAACGCAAAACCTGCCCATTCTGTCTACCCTTAAAGGCTGGAAATACGGATTTGATTCTCCGTTTCGGGCGGAAGTGTACTTCATTGCCACTCGCCAATTTACCGACCTGAAATGGGGCACGCCCAACCCCATTATGGTGCGCGACCCGGAGTTTGGCCCAATGCGCATTCGCGCATTTGGAACGTATGCGATGCGCGTAAGCGACCCGGCTACTTTCTTACGCCAGCAGGTGGCAACCAACCCGACGTTTGAAACGGTGCAGGTATCGGGCCAGATACGCGATACCATTGTGGCACGCTTTACCGACGTGCTCGGTCAGGCCAAGATTCCGGCGCTCGACCTCGCCGGCAATTACGACAAAATCAGCAAGCTTGCGTTGGATGCCATCAAAACCGACCTTTCCGGCCTAGGCTTGGCGCTGACGCTGTTTTATGTTGAAAACATATCGCTGCCGCCCGAAGTGGAACAGGCCCTCGACACCCGCAGCAAGATGAGCGTTATTGGTGATATGAGCCAGTTTACGCGGTTTCAAACGGCAACGGCCATTCCAGAAGCCGCCCAAAACCCCGGCGGTATGGCCGGTATTGCCGCCGGCTTGGGTGCGGGCGTGGCCATTGGCGGCCAGATGGCCGGCTCGATGGCCACCGCAGCAGCGCCACCGCCTATTCCGGCGGCTGCCATGTACTTTGTGGCCGTTAATGGCCAGCAGACCGGCCCCTTCGATGCCGCGACCATCTCACAGAAAATCGCCCGCCGCGAAATTGCCCCGGAAACTCTGGTTTGGAAACAGGGAATGTCCGCGTGGTCGCAGGCCTCGCTGGTGGATGAGCTGAAGAGCTTTTTGGGCAGTGTGCCGCCGCCGGTTCCCAAGTAAAAGTATTGCCGTAGTCGGCGAGTTTTTATTTTTACGCTATACTCTTGTTGTCGCGTGAGACGCTGCATGGGTGGCTCTTTTTTTTTTGGCGGCCTTTTGATCCGGGGGCATTCGATGGGTGTGTGGGATTCTGCCGATGATGCCAAGCTTTCTGTTGGGAGTTCAACGCCCTTGCCGCAATTTGCCTCAAGCGACGCTTTTGATTCTGCCCTGAGCCAGTACGAAAAAAAAGAAAAGTGCGGTATTTTTGGTATTGCCGGGCCGCCCGATGCCGTTGAGCGGTGCTATTATGGCCTCTACGCTTTGCAGCATCGCGGTCAGGAATCGGCCGGCATTGCCGCCAGCGATGGTCAGGTCATCACCAGCCATACCGGATTGGGGCTGGTGGCCGAGGTGTTCAACAAAAATGTGCTGCGTGATCTTTCCGGCATCGCGGCCATCGGGCATGTTCGCTATTCAACCGCAGGCTCTAATCGCAAGTGCAACGCCCAGCCCATTCTCGAGGAATACATTGACGGCCAGGTTGCCGTCGCGCACAACGGCAACCTTATCAACGCGGCCCGCCTCCGGCAGGAATACCAGCGATTTGGTCATATTTTTTATTCCACCAGCGATACCGAAATTGTCATTCACATGCTGGCCAAGCCAACCCATCAGGAAAAAAATGATCCTCTCGCCCATGTGCTGCGGCACCTACAGGGGGCCTTCAGCTTTCTTTTCTTATTCAAAGACCGCATGGAAGCTTGCCGCGATCCCTGGGGCTTTAGACCGCTGGTTATTGGCAAGACCCGCGATGGCTTTTACTGCATTGCCTCTGAAACCTGCGCGCTGGCCAGCATTCAGGCTACTGTTGTTCGTGAGGTGCTGCCCGGTGAAATTGTTACCATAGATCGCACCGGGACTCAGCTTAGCAGCCGCTTTTTTACCGAAGTGCCCGCCACGCCGGCGCATTGCTCGTTTGAGCATGTTTACTTCGCCAGCCCCAGCAGCAATATCTTTGGGGACACTGTGGTGATGGTTCGCCAAAAAATGGGCCAGCGCCTCGCCATTGAAAGCCCCGTCAACGCGGATATTGTCATTCCCATTCCTGACAGCGGCCGCTCTGCCGCACTGGGCTACAGCAAGCAAAGCGGCATACCGTTTGAGGAAGGCATTGTGCCTAATCGCTACGTAGGGCGGTCATTTATTCAGCCGTCGCAGCACATGCGCGACCTGGCTGTGCAGATGAAATTGATTGTCATTCCGGAGGTTGTCCGCGGTAAACGCCTGGTGGTGGTTGAAGATTCCATCGTTCGCGGCACCACCACCCGCGGTAAAATTCTGGCTCTGCGGCGCGCCGGCGCCAAAGAAGTTCACATGCGTGTAAGCTGCCCGCCTATTCGTCATCCGTGCTTTTTTGGTATTGATTTTCCAACCCCAACCGAACTCATTGCCAACGGCCGCACCGTTGAGCAAATTCGCGATTTTATTGAAGTGGACTCGCTGGCGTACCTGTCGCTTGAAGGCATGCTGGCTTGTCTGGGTAAGCCGCCGGATCATTATTGCACTGCATGTTGGTCAGGCAACTACCCCATACCCGTTGATTTAACCGTCAGCAAATTCGGGCTTGAACGCCACCAATTAAAAATGTTCGAGTAGGGCGGTAAGATGAGAGAATATGGCCGCTGTGCAACATTTTCATTTTGCCCACAGGACGTGCCGTGAAGCCCGCCAACGCCAAATCAGCCAGGAAGCCCAAGGCCGCCCAAACTACAATTCATTAATTTGCCATGTTGGCCCTCTGGTGGCAGCGGCTGATGGGGGTGTTGGTCAATCTTCCAATACCGCTTTGCGGACAGAGCCGGCGCCGCTATGCCGAGATGAGCGGATGAAAGTATAACGTGGGGCGCTGCGCGGCGACCCATCTCCCTCCGCGAAGGCTTCAGCTAGGGCGTGGCAATTTTTCCGGGCGGCCCGGGATCATGCCGATTTTATTGGCATTCCCAGGCGCTTTTGCCGGGTACAAGGCGCTGACTGCCAGCCTTGCTCTGAAGCGAAACGCAGAATCCTACACTCGGGCCGATGCAGACAAGATGTCTGCGTTACCGGCGCAGCCGGCAGACTGCCCGGAAAAATTGCCACGCCCTTCAGCTAGAAGCCTGTCCGAGTAATGGCCGGGTTGCGACGGCATGCCTTTTGGCCCCTCTCTACGGCGCGGCTCCTCGGAGTACCATCTGCGTCAGGTACGGCATTGTTGCCGCTATTCGAGAAATGCCAAAAATTCCCGGCGAGCGCCGGGATCGCAAACCGGCGATTACTTGGACAGGCGCCTGGGTCTAATAGTGATGAGAGCGGCAGACACGTGAGCTACGGGAACAACCCATTGTCGGCCGTAGACGGCGAGCGGCTGCGGCTTAAATTGACCTCGCGGTGTACCATTGTTTGTGTGATCGAATGTAATGCCGCCAAAGTTGATTCCAGTTGTTGCGGCAACCGAAGGAGCGGTGAGGTATTCAACTGTGACGTGTGATTGCGGTTTTATCGGCAGGTCTATACGAATATCGCCTGTGAGATTTTTATTGAGAACAACGATTCGCAGCACATTCGAGCGATCTTGGCAGGCCCATATTTTTATGCCGCCTTTATGAGGGTAATTTACCGGCACAAGACGACCGCCGTTTTGCACTGCTTTGGCAAACAGAAGCATGCCGTAGTAGAGCGGATGCGGCTGCAGGCCCTGGCTGTGCATTCCAGCGGGCCAAAAGGCTCCGTAAATTGAACCGGTATGGAAGTTTACACCAGCGCCTCCGGCATGCGCAATTTCAAAGAGTGTGTCCGTACACCAAAGCGCTGAGGCGAACGTGTTGCTGATGCCGCGCTTGCCGCCGCCGTAGGCGGAGTTCATTTCGGCATAGCGCACCGGCAGGTGATAACGGCGGGCAACTGATACGCTGGGGCCCACAAGGTTGGCATATACGCGAGAACTTGCATCTTTGAGCAAATTGGGAATGCTGGCGAAACGAGGACTTTCAGGGTTTTTAATGGGGGCTCCCAGCGGGTAATAATGAATGGTAACCAGGCCGATGCGAGCGTGTTCTGCTTGTATAAACTTGGGTGTTGTGTTGCGAAGCCAGCGGCAGCAGAAGGCCGGCCCGGCGATAAGTTTAGGCGATTGAACGAGCGGCATAATTGCGGTCATCAATCGGTTAAAATTCCTCAGGTAGAGTTGGAAGGTTTCGTTCCGCCATTTTCCGCCCAGTTTTTTGTAAAGGTCTGGCTCGTTGCCAACTTCAAACGCCAGAATGTGGCCAATGCCAATGGTAGCCATAGCGTGCCGTACCCATTGGCGAGCCATGTGCCGCGTTCCGGTACCCAAGTTTAGCCCGAGAATAAGCTTACAGCCGCTGGCCTTGGCGATTGCCGCTAGGCGGGCGCCATCCGCTGGGGTGATATTGTATCGCAGATGTTTAGAGTAGTTTGGGTACTGAGACAGGTTCCAAACGGCACGATCCTCGGAGTTGCCGCCAATTCGGATCACGGGAGAACCATTATAGCTTCCCAGGCATTTCATCAGGTTGATGAAGGCGGCTTGTCTACCGTGCGAGCAGCTCATTAACATTCGCAGCGAGGTGCCGTACTCGATCGAAACGCCGAGAAAATGGGGTGGCACTTTGGGTGTGTTGTGCGCAGGAGCAACCTGCACGTTGAGCAGGCGAACTGCTAAGGCGGCCCGCCCAAAAGCCAATACGGCGGTAAGGCAAAATAACGCCAAGGCAAGGCGTAAGATTGCGGGTGACTTGGTTAGGCGCTCCGGGGAGCTTTTTTCGACACGAGGGTAATTAATCGTCATTTGTTCGCCTCCATAAGGTGCCTAGCGGGCGGACACCAACTTTGCACACATGGCCCTTTTTCAGGCTTTGGCTTCAGCGATGGCGCAGAGCCACTATAACATCTGCTTAGCCCGTAACCGTTCACGGGGTAAAAACCATAGAAATAAAGGTAAATAATCGGATGTTGCCGGCCATCCGAGTAAAAAATGCGCCCAAATCGGTCGCATACGGTCAGGAACCCTCATTTATTG
>JAJXZA010000268.1 GCA_021780285.1 Planctomycetota bacterium | reverse complement strand
GGTTCGCTTTGCCGCAGCGATGGTGGCGGGGCGTCGGCGTATGAAGTCGCTTGAGCCGCAATTAAAGAGTTTGCTGCATGATCCAGATCCCAGTGTTCGCATCGCCGCGGTTTATGCGCTGGCACGATTGGGCGATTCATCCCACATGAACATGTTGCCGATGATGCTAACGTCGAGCAACCCGGTCATTCGTGCCAATGCTGCTATGGTGCTGGGGCGTCTCGGAGATGCCAGCGCCATTGGCTTGCTGCGCACGCTTTCGGATGATCCCAACCACTCAGTGAAATTGGTTGTAACGTCCGCTCTTGCCCGGCTGGGCTACAAGCGAGCCATCAAGAGCCTGATTGCCATGGACTTAAGCGGCGATACCGCGGACCATTTATTTGCGCTAAGCACCTGCCGAAGCCTCGACAATCCGCTGGCGGTTAATGTGCTGCTCGCTGGTCTGCACGACACCATGGCCGAAGCTCAACTGATAGCCGCTCGCGGTTTGGGCCAGCGCGGCAGCGTTGCCGGTATCAAAATCGCGCTTACGGAGGCGGCGAGCACCGACCCGGGTTTGCGGGCGCTGGCTGCGTTGGCGCTGGGGTCTATTCCATCACCGGCCAGCGAACCGGCTTTGCGCACGCTGCTGCAGGATAAAAACATTCGCGTACGCGTTGCTGCTGCGGCGGGCTTAATTAACCTGCATGACTATGCCAAGCGGGTCGCATCAATGGAAAAAGCTCCATGACTGAGCGATCCGTTTGTATGAAGTCGTCCGTCGGCAGTACCGATTGCGTATCGAGCATGAGGCTTTGTAATATCACGGCGTTTGTGTTCCAATATTGCGTCTAATGCTCGCTAGTGCCCCATAGCCGCAGGCGCGAGTGCTGACAGATGCCTTGGCAGGCTGTTATTACAGAAAGATCAACACATGATTCCTCAATCATCTGTATGCATTAGGCATCGTCTGCTTATTGGCTCGGCTATTGTCGCCGCGCTTGGTCTGAATATAGTTCTGGGCGGATGCTCGGTTATGCATCATCACGCGCAGCCAACGCTATCAACGCAGGCGTTTATACCGCCTGATGCGCCAGCTTCAGATCCTGGCAGCAAAGGGGCTCTTGCGGGTGGCCCGACTGGTTCGGGATCTGCTCAGGCGGCGTCGGCTGCAGCGCCGGGGACAACGGCGATGGCGGGAGTCTCGAAACATATTGCTGCCAATCGCGGAAGCGGGTGGCATATGCCGGCCATTCTTCCACCACCTGATATTCAAGCCGCACCACCGCCGCCGGCGGGTCAACCGCTGACGGTCGCCGCCTTGTTGGGGACGGTTAATGGGCACCCAATATTTGCCGGCGATGTGCTGAGTTTGGTAGCCAAGCAACTTACGCAGGAAGCGCAACAGAGCCGTACCAAAGATTATTTTGATCAGCTTGCGGTTGATACCGTGGCGCAGGCTGTACGCGCTCGAATTGATCATATGTTGATTCTGCAGGCAGCCAAGCGCAATCTCACAAAGGATGACTACAAACAGGTAGACACCTATGTGCGACAGCAGGAAGCCAAGTTTTTAACCCAATATCAAGGTTCCGAAGCGACGGCGGATCGCGAATTGCGCCTGCAAGGCTCTTCGATGGCCAAAAAAATGACCAGCCTGCGGCACATGGTCACGATCCAGCTGTATCTCGAACGAACCATTACCTCCCGATTGGTCGTCACCCGCCGGCAAATATGGGATTATTACCAGAGTCATCTTGCGGAGTTTACGCAGCAGCCCGCGGTTGATCTTTACACGATAACGTATCCCGTGCTGCGGCAATGGCCCAAAGATCCGGGTGATCCGAGCCATACGCGTGTGGTAGCGCATCCTACGCCGGCCCAACTCGCCGAGGCCCGCAGCAAAGCATTGGCATATTGCGATCAGCTTGAGAATAAGCTCAAGCATGGGGCCAACTTCGCCTTCATGGCCGAAGACGTGTCAACCGATGCTGAAGCCAACAATGGCGGCCATTGGGGCATTATCAAAGCGGGCACCCTGGCGAATGCCAAGGTGCAATCTGTGGCATTTTCATTGCCGAGCCATGGTATGGCTCCACCTCTGCTGGTCGAAGACCCTAAAAACCCGGCCAATGATCAGGTGGAAATTATAAAGGTGGGGCGCGTCTGGCATAAGCATGTAACGCCGTTTTCGCAGGCGCAGCAGAAAATATCCAAAGAGCTTAAGCAGCGCATGTGGACGCGTATGATGGAAAAGTTCAGACAACAACTCTATGGCGACGCGGCCGTCGAAGCGATTGATCAGATGGTGGCCACCGCCACACAGGTGGCAACATCCGAGTACTTTCGCAAATGATGGCATTTAGAAGGCAAAAATAAACCAGTGACCTCGGCCCATAACCGGACCGGGTCACCGGTTGCAGCTTCTCTCTCCATCCGGGGCCTGTCGCCGCCTTGGCGGGGACTGGCCGCGGGGATGAAGCTCACGTGAGTGCCTGCTCTCTATCTCCCTCCACCGCCTGAAGGGCCTTGCCCCTCCCGTCCGGATCGGAAACCTCAATCCGGCGGCGTGCCCTCTCCTTCAAGCGGCGGCAATTGGCTCTCTTTTATTCCAACCGATTGCAG
>JAJXZA010000318.1 GCA_021780285.1 Planctomycetota bacterium | reverse complement strand
GGGCCATGCCGAATCATACCAAGCGGCATTTGCGCTGCAAAAACGTGGGTTATGAATATGAAATATCGCGTCACGCCAGAAAAATTGGCAGACCCGTACAACGGGTCTGCCAATAAATCGGGCGTCGGGCCATGCCGAATCATACCAAACGGCATTTGCACTACAAAAACATGGGTTATGACGATGAAATATCGCGTCACGCCAGAAAAATTGGCAGACCCCGTACAACAAGCGCATTGTTAGTTAATTGCAAATAATCGGCATGTGCCGTATAATTTTCAGATTATCCAATGCGCGGGTGCGTGCGCCTGCGCTCCACGGATAAAGCCCGGCAAGCTTCCGGCCCGGGATTCGCAGCCACCGGCACTGTGTCGGCAGCGCGGCATAAGTCTGGAGCGATTTTTTTGACCGGCCCCCGCACGGGGACGCGTCGGGAAAGGTTTACCCCATGGTTAATTTTGCACTTCTTAAAGAGTTGGGCCTTGATGAGCAAGGCGCCGAGAAAGAGCTTCAATCAAAACTTGAAGGCGACAGCGTTACCGAAATGCTGGACATCGCGGGCAAGAACTTCACCAATGGCGCCATGTTGCCGGGCAAAATTGTCAACATCCGCGGCGACGATGTTATTGTTGAAATAGGCCTCAAGAGCGAAGGCGTGCTGTCGCTTTCACGCGAATTTGATGAGCCGGGCGATGTTGAAGTAGGCGATGAAATCATCGTGCTGCTCGAGCAGGTGGAGTCCGAAAACGGCCTGGTGCAGATTTCCAAACGCAAAGCCGACCGCATCCGCGGATGGGAAACCATTGTCAACACCAAAAAAGAGGGCGATCCGGTTTCAGGCAAAGTTACGCGAAAAATCAAAGGCGGTCTGCTGGTGGACATCGGCGTACCGGTGTTTCTGCCGGCGTCGCAGGTGGATATTCGCCGTCCTGCCGATATCGGCGAGTTTCAGGGCCGCGTCATTGAATCCGAGATTCTCAAAATAGACCTTGAGCGCCGCAACATTGTGATCAGCCGGCGTAAACTGCTGGAAAAACAGCGTACCGAAGCCAAGCAGCGGCTGTTTGACGAAATTGAACCGGGACAGACGCGCAAGGGCACCGTCAAAAACATCGCCGATTTCGGCGCTTTTGTGGACCTCGGCGGGGTGGATGGTCTGCTGCACATCACCGACATGAGCTGGGGCCGCATTAATCATCCCGGCGATCTGGTCAAGCTCGATCAGGAAATTGAAGTGGTGGTGCTTAATATTGATCGCGACCGCGAAAAAATCGCCCTGGGCCTCAAGCAGAAGCAGGCTTCGCCCTGGGAACATGTCGAAGAGAAGTATATTGTCAGCTCGCGGCTTAAGGGCCAGGTGACCAATATCATGAACTACGGCGCTTTTGTGAAGCTCGAGGAAGGCGTCGAAGGTCTTGTGCATATTTCCGAAATGAGCTGGACCAAGCGCATCAATCACCCCAGCGAGATGCTCTCGGTTGGCGAAGAAATTGACGTGGTGGTGCTTGAAGTCAACAAGAACAAGCAGGAAATAAGCCTGGGCATCAAGCAAACCGAAGCCAACCCCTGGACGGTTCTGGCCGAAAAATATCCGCAGGGTACGGTGGTTACCGGCAAGGTTCGCAATCTCACCAATTACGGCGCATTTGTCGAAATTGAAGAGGGCATTGACGGACTGCTGCACGTGAGCGATTTGTCGTGGACCAAAAAGATCGCCCACCCCAACGAAATGCTCAAGAAGGGCGATTCAATCCAATGCGTGGTGCTGAGCGTAGATCAGGACAAAAACCGCGTGGCCCTGGGCCTCAAGCAGCTTACCGAAGACCCCTGGATGCATGCCATTCCAACCAACTACCATCCCGGCATGATCGTCAAGGGCAAGGTCACCAAAATCACCAACTTTGGCGTTTTTGTTGAGCTTGAACCCGGCCTTGAAGGCCTGCTGCACATCAGCGAAATCTCCGACCAGAAGGTCGAGAACCCGCAGGATGTCGTCAAGCTCGGCGATGAACTTGAAGTTAAGATTTTGCGGGTGGATGAGTCTGACCGCAAAATCGGCCTCTCGCTCAAGCGCGCCCAGTGGGGCGGCGGCGAAGAGAACCAGTCCAGCGAATCGCCGGCTGACGGCAAAGCCGCCAAGAAGTACAAGGGCGGTCTGGACGGCTAATAGCCCGCCACCTCTCGCAATAACAACCGCAAGGCACGGGCTTTTGGCCCGTGCCTTTTTTTGCGCGCTATAATAAGTCCCTCCTCGCAGAAGCTTTGGCGAGCATGTCGTAGAAGGTGATTTTCTTGCATCCCAATTGCCATCCGGAGCCTGCGACGATGTGAAAAAGCAGTTTCAAGGACAAACAGTCGCTATAACCCCTTCATGCGGACGCTGCAAATACTCGAACGCCTGCGAGAAGATTGATATTGCACAATTCAATAACACCCTTAACACAAACTGATAATTGCAGCTGGCGGCAAAAACGGCAGGCGACTTTTCCATTTCTTCCTGAATCGGTCACCTTGAAACAAGACGACACCGTACGGAAAAATGCCGCGCAGCGGCCATCATAGGCTTATCCGTGGTAATTACCTCTAAATCGTTAGAAAATGCGGCCGCCAAATGCAGAGCATCGAGCGTACATAGCGGCGAAGAAAAACGACTCACCCAGTCTCGCGCCAATTTAAATTCGCGAGGGCCTATATCAACCACGTTATACAGGCCGCTGGCTATATCAACCTGAAAACGAGAGACAACTGCCCCGGCCGAAGATATGTCCATCTCGCGCGTGCGAACTTTTAATGAAACCGCCGAACACAGTTCAATTTCCACCAGGGAGCTTATGGTAGGGTTCGCAATGTCCGCCAGCGTCCGGGCAACCGCATCGCTAAGCTGCTCCGGGCAATAATAGGCGCCAAGCACACTGGTATCGAGGTAGGCCATCAATTAATACCTGTCGCTCTGCCGTTGTGCGCGGACCGTATGGCTGATACTTTTTCCGCGAAGTTTGATGGCCGCGCGAAATGCGGAAAGATCCGGAAGCCTCCTTTGCCCTGATGGCGCCGGCGGCGCCAACCGTGCAACAGGCTTGCCTCGGCGCGTAATCGCAACGCTCCGTCCACGCTGCGCAGCATTAATGAGTTTGGCAAACTTCGCTCTGGCTTCCTTAACGTTCATCGTATCCATTGCTGCTGTCCCCAATCGTGTACATATAAAGTGTACCGTGGCCGCCATGGGACTGCAACCTGTAGTCCATGGCGCGTGACATGTTACGCCTCGACCCGCCGGGCGATAACCTCCATCGCGGCACAGCAGCGACCAAAGCTCTGCTGTTCACCTGCGAGTGCTCTGTGCGCGCCAACGGTCACAGCAGGGCCGCAATGGCTTAAATCTACGATCCCATCTTCACAGTTATTTTACCGGCGCCATTTTTTTATGGCGCTTTCGATTTGCAGTTGCACGCGATCGGGGTTGGCGATCCACACCCATGTGCCGGCGGGCGAAATGTGCCCATCCACCCTAAACCCCAGCGTGCCCAGGCCAAGAGCCGCCTCCAACCGCGTGGTAAGCGGGGCCACCTCATTAATTTTGCACAGCGGCGCATGAAATACTTCGGGTTTGCGGGCGCCCTTGACGGTAATAATTCGATAGTTTGTGAGCAGATAGGTGTGGCTGATCCAGCCGAGCACGCTGTAGAGAAGCCGCGCACCGACAAGCAAAGCGCTGACGTACATAAGAAGCTGATTGTTCATGATTTCGTGTAGCGCCTGCGTGCGGTAGGCCAGCAGGGCCAGGAGGGCGACAACGACGGCAAAACGAGTGCTTTCGGCCGGCACCAGCCACAGCGACGGTTTGACCAGCAAAATCACCAGTTCGTTTTGATGCAGGAGTTCCTGCTTGGCCAGCGCCGCCGGTAGCGCTTCAACCGCGGGCGATTCAGATACAGCCAGGTGCTGGTCTAAAACCGACACCCGCCGCTGAAGAACGGGCGGCGGCTTTGGAGCCGGCTTGTGTGCCAGGGCTGGCTGGTGTGAGGTTTTTAGTTTCATCGGGCCGCTCCATGATGTATCAACCGTTATTCTACCATGACCTGCCCGGCAGGCGCACACGCAGCAGAGCGGGCAAAAGACATCTCAACAACTGCGTCAAGGGCGTATATAATTGCACCGCCGACGGAGATAGTGGTGCATACACGGGAGTTTTTTGGCTTGATAATAACGATTGATGGTCCGGCAGGGTCGGGCAAGTCGGCGGCGGCTGTGCTGCTGGCGGGCAAGCTGGGCTTTGCCCATCTTGATACCGGCGCCATGTACCGCGCTGTAGCCCTGGCTGCCATGCAGTACGGGGCGCTGCATGACGGTGCGGCAATGGCCCAAGTCGCACGCGAAATGCGACTGGAGTTTGATGCCGCCACACAACCGGCCCGGGTACTGCTTAACGGCCATGATGTAACAGAGGCCATTCGCACCCGCGAGGTAACGCAGGCGACGCGCCAAGCCGCCGACAACCCTGAAGTACGATCAGAACTGGTGCGGCGGCAGCAACGGCTGGCGGCCAAACTCGGCAACGTTGTTTCGGAAGGGCGCGATCAGGGCAGCGTGGCATTTCCGGATGCCGAGTTCAAATTCTTTTTAGATGCCGACGTGCGGGTGCGGGCCAAGCGCCGGCAGCAGCAACTGGCGGCGGCGGGCATGGCTGCGGATGCGGCCGACATTTTGCGTGATATGCAGCAGCGCGACCGCGAGGACCAGTCTCGCCCGGTGGGCCCGCTGGTAAAAACCGCCGATGCCATCGTCGTTGACGGCACCGACCTTACACTTGAGCAGGTGGTTGACCGCATGGCCAGCCTTGTGCAGGCGGGCAAACCCATTGGGGCCGCCGGGGAGTGCCGCCGATGACACAACCCGACATGCCCGCCGCCGCCAGCGAAAAAGACTCCCCCAAGCCGGTAAAGGTTACCTACCGTGGGGAAGGCAGCGGCTGGTTTCAGGCAACGGCGTGGCGAATTGGTCAGGTGTTTTTTCAGTTCATTGCGGTTTTGCTGTTTCAGATGCGGGCCCGTGGCCGCCAAAACGTGCCGCCCGTCGGCGGGGCGCTGTTGGTAACAAATCATCAGAGCTTTCTGGACCCGTGGCTTATCGGCGTGCCGTTGTGGCGGCAAATACATTACATGGCGCGTGAGTCGCTTTTTAGGGGTGGTTTCTGGCAGTGGATGCTCGAAAGCACCAATGCGTTTCCAATACGCCGCGGCCGGGCAGATTCTGCTGCCATACGCGAGGCGCTTGGCCGGCTGGAGCGGGGCTTTCTGGTGAATGTGTTTCCGGAGGCTACCCGCAGCGCCGATGGTACCATCGGACCGATTGCCTCGGGAGTGGCCATTATTGTGCGTCGCTCGCGTGTGCCCGTGGTGCCGGTGGTTATTGACGGCGCTTTTGAGGCATGGCCGCGCGGGCAGACGTTTCCGCATTTTTTCAGACCGATCAAGCTGATTTATGGCAAGCCGATTGCTCACGAAACACTCGCCCAGCTCTCGGCGGATGAAGTATCGGTGCTCATCCGCGAGGCGATGATTAAACTTCAGGAAGATGTAAACTCGCCGCATGCAGCCGCGTCGCGGCGGCGGCTGGCCGAGGACCTGCAGCGCGGCAAGCGGCGGCTGGTGGTGGCCGAGGAGCTTTCGGGCTGAATCGCTTGCGTCGGCTCACCTTGGGCGGTATGTTCGCTGGTTACATAAATGCGGGCCGGAGGGCTTTTTGCCGCGGCGCCGCTCAACAATATGAGAGGTTTTGCCGTGGACGAATCACAACATTCCCCAAGCCTGCATGCTTCGCAGCGCACGCTGCTGTACCAGCCGGGCTGTTTGGTGCGGGTAACGCAGCAAATTGCCCATAGGGCGCATGTTTACCCCACAACTATCACGGGGCGCGTGCTGCGGCAGGAACGCCAGGAATCGGGCAGTTGGTTTGCCCGCAACAAGGCCAATCGGCTGTGGCTTGACCGGCTTATCATTGAAAAAGCCGACGGCGAAAAGAGCGTGCTCAACCTGGATGAGTTTACGCATGTTGAAGTACTCGATGGCCCGCAACCGGTTGAGGCGGCAGCACCGCTTACTCAACCCGCCCAAGACCGCGCCGGCTCGCTTACCTGAGCCTCTGAGTTCTTCGACCGGTGGCGGGCGAAGAAGCTCCCTTTTTTACTGGTGCGCTGTTGCGCCTTGCAACCGTGGGGTTTTTTCGATCAAGTTCGGTCAACGTGGACGTCGGGCAGTACTAGGAGCCTGTCCGAGTAATGGCCGGGATTGCGATGGGTTTGAAATGCCCCGGATGCGCGGCGGAGGATCGAGCCGACTCTGAATAATAAGTCTGCGAGATCCGACAACAAAGCGGACGGGGCGTTTCAAACCCACCCCGCAGGGCGGCATGCTTTTTGGCCCCCCTCTGCGGCGCGGCTCCTCGGAGTACCATCTGCGTTGGGTACGCCGTTGTCGCCGCTACTTGAGGAGTGCCAAAAATCATGCCGTCGCAACCCGGCGATTACTTGGACAGGCTCCTAGTGCTCTGTCACAACATAATTTTAGAGTTGAGGTAGGAACCCCGGCGTCTCCAGGTATGCCTTTCGAGAGGCAATCATCCTAAAATATTGCTGTGACAGAATACTAGCCTTTACGATAGACTTATGAGCACCCCTGAAAGCAAACAGATACGTATTTCGGCTGCGGTGGCGGTGGACCCATTCCATTTGCCGCTGCGCCAGGCGTTGGATACGGCCAGCGAGTTGGGTTTTGGCGGTATCGCCCTGGGAGTTGGGCATAAAGATTTTGCGTTGCTGGAAACGTCGGCCTCGGCGCGGCGCGATTTTGTAAAACATCTGCAGCGGCGGGGACTTTCGCTGGCGGCGCTGCGGGTGGCCGCCGGGCCGGCCGGCCTGTTTGATGCCGGCGGGCTTGATCAACTGGTGCAGCAGTCGCTGCGAACCATGCTTGTCGCGCGCGAGTTGGGTGCACAAAGGGTTTCGCTGTTTGTGGGGCAACCCTCAAGTGCCGCTCAAAGCACCGACAGCGCCCAACAGGCGGCCACAACTCTTACCGAACAGGCTGATCGCTGCGATGTGCCTTTGGCGCTGTCGAGTTCCAATGCCGTCTTTTTGAAACAACTTTTGACGCAGCTTGCAGCGCCGCATTACGCCATGGCCAATCTGGATGCGCTGCGCCTGCTCGCCGGCGGCCAAAAACCACGCGATGTCGCCGAAATGCTCGCCGGGCATATCGGCCAGTACACGCTGGCCGATGCAATATTGCTGGGCCAGCGCGTCGAACCAGTGGAACTCGGGCAGGGCTTGGCTCAACCAGGCGAGGTATTGGCGGTGCTGCGCGAGCAGGGCTTTAACGGGCCGCTGGTGGCTGATGTTAACGCGCTCCCTCAACCACTGGCCGGCGCCCGTCACGCCGCCGAAGAATTGCGTCGCCTGCTTAAAGCCAAATAATGGAGCTGCCTTCGATGGGACAAACCTCCAACCGCAGCCACGAAACCAACCCGGCGGGAGAATGGCAGATTTTTGCTTACGGCCCGGTAGAATCTACACAGGATATTGCTCTGGCGGAGGCCCGCTCGCTGCTGGCTGCGGGCGAGCTTGCCTCGGCGCGGCTGGCATTTATGGCTTCAAGCCAACTGGGCGGCCGCGGGCAATTCAATCGCCCGTGGCAAAGCCCCGAAGGCGGACTTTATGTAAGCCTGCTCGTCGGCTCGCCGCCGGCGGCGTTTTTGCGATGCATGTCTATTGCCAGCGGGTTGGCCGTTTGCGAACTGCTCGAAAGCCGCGGCATCACAGGCGCGATGCTGCGCTGGCCCAACGACGTGCTGGTGGATGACCGCAAAATCTGCGGCATTCTCACCCAAACGCTTATGCAAGGCCCCCTGGTCGCGGCGGTTGTCGGCATCGGCATCAATCTCAACACGCCCATGGCGCTGTTGCCCGCCAATTTGCGATCACGCGCGACCAGCCTGCTGCATATTACCGGCCGATGGTTTGACCGTAGCGAATTTTTGGATGCGCTTTTAACGCAGATGGATGCCGCCATCGCGTTGGCCGCCGAGCAGGGCGAAGCGGCCGTGGTAGAGCGTGCGGCCCGGCGCGATGCGCTGCGCGGGCGCTTGGTTGAATTGCAAATCGAGGCCGACACAGTCAGCGGCATAGCCGGTGGGTTTGCCCCGGATGGCGCACTGCTGCTGTCGCGTGATGGTCGAACGCAGGCCGTGCTGCACGGCTCAATTACAGCGGTGGATGGCCGCGGCATACGCGCCGGATGATGCGCCGGCAATTCATATCGACAGGCATGCAAGATGCTTAAAAGCGGCGAAATGACTATAATTAATTGCAACTGATAGCGCTGCGCAGACGATGGAGAAGCTCATGCAAACGATCCCGATACATGTAGCGGTGGAGTCGCTGGCTCAATTCTGCCGCAAATGGCAGATCCGCGAATTGTCGCTTTTTGGCTCCGTCTTGCGCGAGGACTTCCGACCCGACAGCGATGTTGATGTGCTTATTGATTTACACCGCGCCCATCCCTGGAGCCTTTTCGATATTTTTGACATGCAGGATGAGCTTGCCGCCATGTTCGGTCACCCGGTGGATCTCGTAACAAAAGGGTCGCTTCGCAACCCATTTCGGCGGCACGAAATACTCAGTACGCGGCAGGTGCTGTATGCGGAATAACCGCGGGGACGCGGCCCTGCTATGGGATATGCTCAGTTCCGCAGAGGCGATTTTGGAGATGACCGTTGGAATGGAGTTCGATGGCTTTTGTGCAGACCGGCGCACCCGTCGAGCCGTCGAACGCGAGTTGGAAATAATTGGGGAAGCGGCCAGAGGCATTTCGCCGGAGTTAAAAGCGGCGGCGGGGCATATACCGTGGCAGAAGATCATTCGCCAGCGTCATAAAATTGCGCACGACTACGCTGAACTCCAGGAAGAAATTCTATGGAGGGTTGTTCGGCAACACTTGCCGTCATTGGTAGAGCAACTCAAAGCGCTTATTCCCGATCCACCAGCGGCAGACGGTGACGCTTAGAGCTTCTTATGAAACCCATCGCAAAATGGCTTATGCTCGCTGTGTTTGCAGCCGCACAGGAAGACTTTTTTCTCGGCTTCAACCTTAAAGGGAACAGGTGAAATGCCCGATCCGGCGTGCGAGCCATCACAGAATGGCTGGTTTTTAGATTTGCCGCAGGCGCACCAATAATACTCGCCAGGCTGAAGGGTCACGGGATATGGGGCCTTTTGGGCGACAACCGGTTCTGATGCCATCGTTATTTCTCCTGATACAAACGTTGCGGTTAGATTATAACCTAAAATATTTGCGGCGGAAGTTTTTTGTTTGACAGCATCGCCTGGGAGTCATAACCTACTAGGCATATCTGTATTTGAGGAGTAATTTATGACGCGTCTATTTTCCGACATCACCAAAACCATGGGCAACACTCCGATGGTGCGCATCAATCGGTTGGTGCCCGCCGGGCAGGCCACCGTATATGCCAAGTGCGAATTTTTTAATCCGCTCGCCAGCGTAAAAGACCGCATCGGCGTGGCCATGATTGAAGCCGCCGAAAAGTCCGGCCAACTCACCAAAGAGACGCATATTATGGAAGCCACCAGCGGCAACACCGGTATCGCGTTGGCGTTTGTATGTGCGGCCAAAGGGTATAAACTCACGCTCTACATGCCTGAGAGCATGTCGCTGGAGCGGCGAAAACTCCTGCGCATCATGGGGGCCAATCTGGTGCTGACTCCGGCCGCAGAAGGCATGCCCGGGGCCATTCGTCGCTGCAACGAGGCGGCCGCTGCGGATAAACACGCCTTAATCGCCAAACAGTTTGAAAATCCGGCGAATATCGAAATTCATCAAAAGACAACCGCCGAAGAAATTTGGCGCGATACTGACGGCAAGATTGACGCCATTGTTTCAGCGGTAGGCACCGGCGGCACCATCACGGGTGTGGCGAGCATCCTTAAGAAGCGCAATCCGGCGTTTCGAGCCATTGCCGTGGAACCCACCAACTCGCCGGTGATCACGCAAACCAAGCAGGGGCTGCCGCTCAAGCCCGGCCCACACAAAATTCAGGGGGCGGGCGCCGGCTTTAT
>JAJXZA010000239.1 GCA_021780285.1 Planctomycetota bacterium | reverse complement strand
CGTTTGGCCTCGCCCTGGCGGCAACCGCATGCGCAAGCAGGCCAGTTCTGGCGGCAGCTCCCAAGCCCGACCCGCTGACGGTAACGGTATATTCTTCGGCAGACCCGGCCGGCTTTGACCCGCAGCAGTGGGTGTACAACCAGCGAATTGGCTATAACAATCAGAACCCGGCATCTATTCCCGGCTTTGGCGTGGTAAAAGAAATGCGCACCATCAACGTTAACCAGGGGCTTAATACGGTTGACTTCAGCGATGTCGCCGCCCTGATAGACCCAACCTCGGTAAGCTTTGAGGACCTTACTACGCCCGCCACCAGCGTGCTGGAGCAGCAGTTCAAATTTGACCTGATCAATTCCGATAAACTGCTGCAAAAATACCTCGGCCGCACCGTCTCGCTTAGCGTACCCAACGGCAGCCGCGGCACCCAGACTGTTTCGGGAAAACTGCTTTCAGCAAGCAATTCGCTCGTGGTGCAGACGGCCAATGGATTACGGATTATCAGCCCCGGCAACCTGCAGCAGATCAAACTTGGGCCCCTGCCTAAAGGCCTCATGATTAAGCCCACGCTGCAATGGCAACTATTCTGCCCCAAGGCCGGCAAACAGCAGGTGCTTACCAGTTACGAAACCAAGGGTCTTACCTGGATTGCCGATTACAACCTGGTGCTTAATGGCAACGACGACGGAGCCAGCCTTTCGGCCTGGGTGACGCTCCTTAACTTGTCGGGCAAAACCTATCGCGATGCCCGACTCAAGCTCATTGCCGGCAACGTGCACCGCATACAGCCGCCGCAGCCAATGATGATGTACGCCGCCAGAATGGCCGGAGCGGCTGTTGAGAATCAGGCGGCTGGCTTTCAGCAGAAGTCGTTTTTTGAATATCACATGTACACGCTGCCGCGACTGACCACCATTCGCCAGAACTCCACGGAGCAGATTGCCCTTTTCAGCGCCCGGCCGCACATTGCGGTTAAAAAAGTGCTGGTATATTCCGGCCAGCCCACCTACCTTGCCTATGGCGGCTATTCTGCTCCGGACCTTTACGCGCAGTCAAATATTCAATCATCCAATGAAGTTGACGTGTTCATTCGCTTTATGAACAGCAAGGCCAACTCGCTGGGCGTGCCCTTCCCCAAAGGAAAGATGCGCGTCTTTAAGGCTGACCCGGCGGATGGCACGCTCGAGTTTGTCGGCGAAGACCTGATTCATAACACGCCCAAAGATGAGCCGGTGCTTATTAAAGTGGGCAAGGCGTTTGATATAATCGGCAAGCGCACGCAAACCAATTTTCATGTGAATACCGACAGGCATGTAATGACCGAAAGCTTTAAGATAGACTTGCACAATCATTCCAGTGCGGCGGTGCATGTGCTGGTGCGCGAATACCTGTTCCGCTGGAACAACTGGAAAATTACAGCCAAAAGCGACAAGTACAAAAAAATCAACAGCCGCACCATAGAGTTTCCGGTGGATGTGCCGGCCAATGGCGAAAAGGCGGTGACCTACACCGTCAAGTACACCTGGTAAAAGTTGACGTCAGAGCCGCAGCCAGGGCCTGGGCTTGCGGGCACGTGCTGGTTGCCAGGGTCTCAAACCTGAATGATGACCCGATGCGCCGGCGCGCCGCGATGATTTGAAATTTCAAATTTGAGATTCCTGCTTGCCGGCTTGGCAGCCGATTACACAACCGCAACTGAAAGCTTTGTGCGGCATCTTTTTGGCTGGGCCGCGGCTAGGAGCCTGTCCGAGTAATGGCCGGGATTGCGATGGGTTTGAAATGGCCCGGATGCGCGGCGGAGGATCGAGCCGACTCTAAATAATGAGTCTGCGAGATCCGACAACAAAGCAGGCGGGGCATTTCAGACCCACCCCGCAGGGCGGCATGCTTTTTGGCCCTCCTCTGCGGCGCGGCTCCTCGGAGTACCATCTGCGTCAGGTACGCCATCGTTGCCGCTACTTGAGGCGTGCCAAAAATCATGCCGTCGCAACCCGGCGATTACTTGGACAGGCTCCTATGGCAGGTCCAGCGACTGACCGGGCTTCAACGCGGCGCATTTGATGTGTTTGGCCGCGAGCTTGGCCGCAAATGCGGCCGGGTCCTGCTGAATCGGCGGAAATGTATTGTAATGAATGGGCAGCACGCATTTGGCCTGAAGCATTTCGGCGGCGAGCACGGCATGATCGGGGCCCATGGTGAAGTTATCGCCGATGGGCAGGCAGGCGAGATCAATTTTCCAGAGTTTACCAAAGAGGGCCATATCGCCAAAAAGAGCGGTATCGCCGGCAAAGTAAATGACCTTGCCGCCGGTTTCGATAATCCATCCGCCGGGCAGTCCGCCGGGTGAGCCATCCGGGAAGGTGCTGGTGTGCAGCGCCTGCACCAGCGTGGCGCGGCCAAATGCAAACGCCCTGCCGCCGCCGGTGTTCATGTGCGCGACCTTAAGACCTTTTTTTTCATACCAGGCGGCTATTTCGTACGTGGCGGCAATAAGCGCGCCAGTACGCCGGGCGATGCGTTCGGCATCATCCACATGATCAAAGTGGGCGTGGCTCAGAAGAATGGTCTGCGGGTTGGGCTTGTCTGATTTTACATCGGCGAGCGGGTTGCTGTCATAAAACGGATCAAGC
>JAJXZA010000324.1 GCA_021780285.1 Planctomycetota bacterium | reverse complement strand
CGCAGCTTGGCGGGTTGGTGCCGCAGTTGACGAACTTTTTCGGGTAGATAGCGCCAATTGGGCCATACAAGGTTGTGCCCGCGAATGCCGATATGATGGGCCTGCAGCCAGGCGATGGCTTGCAGCGTGCGCTGGCGATTGGCCGGGTTATCCCACTGGGGCCACTTGAGGTCGTTTTCAAACTCGGCATGGTTAAAATACTTCAAAAACGTATGACGGTATTTTTGCGCGTTGGGGCTGTTGCCCACGAGCAAGTTGGCATCTACTGCCGTGCCAAACTCAAAGGCGTGGCGCAGCATAGCCACGTGAACCCTGGCTTGCGGCCAGGGGCGGCCGGTGCTGTCGAGCACGCGCACGGTAAGCGGCGCCATGCGATATAGCCAGATGCGCCTTTGCGCCTGCTGTCGCCATTGCCCGCCGAAATGCAGCGACTTGAGTCCCGTTTTAACCACACGCAGCGACAGATCAGCCAGTTCAATGCGCTGCTTCTGCTGGCCGAGTGAAAAATATAAACCTTCAGCTCCGCCCGGCACGTTTTGCCATATTGTCTGGTGCAGTTGCACAGCCCGCCAGTGCGGGCCTGCGGCAACCTGCGTGTGCATCAGCGGAACGTAACTCTTTTTATTATGTACAGAAACATCTACGATGGCCTTGGTGCTTGGCGCTACCGCCCTGAACTTAAAAGTCAGTTCCAATTCATCGCCGCCGTAAACAGCCGGTGCTACCGGCAGCAAATACTGCGCCCGCCATGCTTGAGTTGGTTTGCGATGAATGTCAAATTCAATCGCAGCCGATTGATCGCCGGTCGCGGCAATAACTTTAGCCGTGGCAAACCGGCCGCCAATGTTGTAAAGACTTGCCGGGTTTAGCGTGCGATCGGGCAAGAGTGAATGCGGCGAATCGGTTGCAGGGGATGGCGGCGCCGGGGGCCGCGCCGACAGCGGAGCCGTCAAGATAGCCAGCAAACCCACTGCCATTGCCAACGCCACCCGGCGGTAGGGTGCAGGACGGGCGGGCAAACGTATGAAAAAATAGGGCAAGCTATTCTCCTTAGCCGGGGCAACTGCACTTTCCCGCTTTGCAGCATAGGCCTATTAATATAACGCTGGGCCTGATGGACGTCTTGCCCCGGTCCGCCGGTTTTACATTGCCGTGGTTTGGTGTATTGTTAATTCGCCTTGGCCAGCCTGATGGGTATGTCTGGCGTTGATAAACATGATGGTCGGCAAGGACGGTTGCACGCCGTATTTAACGGCGGATAACAAAAAGTGGAAGCACCATGACAGACAAAGCAACACAGCCGCTCGCCGGCATTATTATGGGCAGCAAGTCAGATTTGACGACCATGCAGCATGCCGCGGATGTGCTCAAAGAATTGGGCATAGCGTACGAGATTAAAATTGTCTCGGCTCATCGCACACCGCTGCGCATGGTGGAATATGCCAAGGATGCTCAGGCCCGCGGCATAAAAGTTATTATTGCAGGAGCCGGCGGGGCAGCTCATCTGCCCGGCATGGTCGCATCGCTTACCTGCCTGCCGGTGTTGGGTGTGCCCGTACAAAGCAAGGCCTTAAGCGGAATGGATTCGCTTTTATCTATTGTGCAGATGCCGCGGGGCGTGCCGGTGGGCACCCTGGCCATCGGCGAAGCCGGTGCGGTGAATGCCGCGCTTCTGGCAGCAAGCATTTTAGGGCTTTCTGAGCCGATCATTCAAAAGCGGTACGAGCAATACCGCCAGGCCGCCACCAAAAAGGTCGAAACCGAAGTAATTTGACGGTGTTGGCATTCGCTCGTGGTCTACAGCGCCATCAAGCCAATGCCGTAAATGAAAATTTAGAACAGGCATGTGCCAGCGACTATGATACAAGCCACAGACGTGATTTTACCACCCGCGACGATTGCCATTCTTGGCGGCGGCCAGCTTGGCGCTATGCTTGCCGAGGCGGCCCGCCGCATGGGCTATCGCACGGTTTGCGTGTCGGCCAGCGAAGAAGACCCCGCCGGCCGCTGGAGCGATCATCATGTGGTAGGCGACCCCAGCGATGTCGCGCTAGTGCGGCGGCTGGCGCGGGATGTACAGGTTGTAACGGTCGAAACCGAAGGCATAGCACCCGAGGCATTGACTGCAGCGGCGGAACTCGGCTGTCGCGTAGCTCCGTCGGCGGCCGTACAGCAGACGGTGCGCGATCGTCGGCTGGAAAAGACATTCTTTCGAGACCATAACCTGCCTGTAGGGGCTTTTTGCATTTGTGAGTCGGCGTCGCAGGTGGACGCGGCCATTGCGGAGCTTCTGCCGCTTGGCGGTGGGACGGGTGTGGTGGCCAAAACGGCCCGTGGCGGATACGACGGCAAAGGGCAACGATGGATTAAAACACTTCATCAAGGCGCGGCTGTTTGGGAGGCCCTTGGCAATGTGCCCCTGGTTTTGGAAGCGGCCGTGCCCTTTGTTGCCGAGGCTTCGGTCATTGTTGCCCGCTCGGCCGATGGCCGAAAGACAGCTCTACCCATGTTTCAAAATGAACATCGCGGCGGCATTTTATTTCAAACGCGCATGCCGGGAAGTTTTGAGCAGCCAACTCTCGAAAAGGCGGTGGCGCTTGCCGAGGCGACAGCCGACAAGCTTGACGTGGTTG
>JAJXZA010000242.1 GCA_021780285.1 Planctomycetota bacterium | reverse complement strand
GCACGAGGCCATCAGCCGCTTCTTCAGGACGTCCTTGTCCATACCCAAACTCCTTATAAAAGAACACCACGCTATTGTACCACCCGGCTTTGCCAAAAAATATGGCCACACCCGAGATTTTATCCGGAATTATTTTGACCACTTGCACGGCTTTGCGGCTATAATCTTAACACCGTACTGGCCGTTTTTCGGGTGCCAGCGGAACGGAGATACCATCCATGGCCAAAAAAGCCGATGCCTCGCCAAGCTTTGAAGAATCCATGGCGCAGCTCGAAAAAATTGTAGAGGAAATCGCCTCAGGCTCCATTGGGCTGGAGGAAAGCTTGGCACGCTACGAGCAGGGTATGCAGCTCGTGCAGAAATGTAAGGCAGTATTGGAGCGGGCCGAAAAGCGCATCGAGCAACTCACGGCTCAAGGTAGTAGCCTCGTGGCACAGCCGCTTGAAGCACCAGAGCCGCATGCCGTTGATGCAACTCCGTAGCAATCGGTGCGTTGGGCAGTAAAGGGTTCCATGAAAAACATCCAGATGTGAACCAGGGGCGATTAATTTATGCAGACACAACCGGCAGCTTTGGCATCGGCGGCGGAAGAAACATCCCTGAAAACGTCCAGCGGCACCTCAACAGTCGCTCCGGTACGCCGCTCCGGTGCGCCGCCGGCAATGGGCGCAGCTCTGGTTATATTGTTGGCTGTCGCAGTGCTCGTAATCATTGCCAGTATAGCGCTGTCCATCAAACTCTATCGTATGGATGTGGCCAGGCACTGGAGCCATCGCGACGCCATTGGCTTCGCCGGCTTGGTTATGCTGGCCTCGCTGGTGGTGGCCGCAATGTTGGTAGGGGTGGCGGTCGGGCTTATCATGCTGGCCCATGTGGCCCGAGCAGCCCGGAATACACAGGCATCCGTGGATAATTTGCGCGGCGCCATCAACGCAGCTCGTCATGATGTGGTTCTGCGGTTGGCCAATTTGGAAACCTCGCTGGCCTCCGGCGGCGGTTTACTCCAGTCGCATTCTTCAAGATTAACCACAAGCGACGCGCCAAGCATCCCGGCGATGACGGTGACGCCCGTGGACGAACTTAGTTCACGGCTGCTGGTGGATTTGCTCTCGCAGTTGCGCGATTACAGCCTGATGGATGAGACGCAGCGCCGGAGTGCCGCCATCCGCCATTGGAGCCAGCGCAAGGCCTCTCTGTTGGAGCAGTTCGACCTGCACCTTCGCGATCAGAACTGGCTGGCCGCCGACGAAACCATTAAAGAGCTTCGCGCCATGCTGCCCGAAGACCCCATTGGCGGCGAGCTTGCGGCTCGACTGCATGCCCAGCAGCAAAAAGTGGTAGAGCGGGCGCTGGAAGACGCCGGCGAGCGTGTTCGCCAGGCGGTTGGCCTGGGCGCGTGGGACCAGGTGGAACAGGTTGTACGCGAACTCCAAGGACGTTTTCCAAAAGATTCGGCGGTGCAGGCCTTTATTACGCAGGTGCGCCAGGAGCAGGCGTCGTTTTATAAGGAGGAGTTTCAAAATCTGCTCGCCTCGCTCAAGGATGCCACCGAGCACAGGCAGTGGCAACGCGCTGTGCTGTACGCCCAGCAGCTTATTGACCGCTATCCGGATGAAAAGCTGGTGGACCGCATTCGTCAGGATTTTGCCACCCTGCAAAGCAATGCCGAGGCGCAGGAACGACAGGAAGAAGAATCGCTATTCAAAGATTTACTCCAGCGCCAGCGCTTTGAAGAATCGCTCGAAGTCGCCAATCGCATCATGGATCGCTTTCCGCACTCGGCTTCGGCGGAAGCAGTCGGCAAACTGCTACCCAAGGTTATAGAACTTGTAAAGCAGGAAAAAGCCCGCCGCCAGCAGGCCTCCGGCAAAGAGATGAATGCCTGATCTCTGCATCACTTGCGGTGGTACGCCGCATTGCGCACCCGTTATCCGTTCACGCCAGCGCCGATGGGCCAGAGTGGCAGCCGGTTCTGGCGCACTCTGCAACGGGGGAAACGCTTGTGGTGCGGGCCTCCAGCCTGCTTCGCCCCAACCTCTGACGATTCCGCGATCGGGGCTTGAGGCCATTCGTTTTGGCCATAAGAATGTCTTCGCGGTTCATGTGCTGCAAACCACCGGGGGCCGGTTTTATGACATTGGCCTGGCCCGCATGCTCAAGGCCGAAAACCGTGCTGCGGCATAGCGCAAGCAATTGGCGATGTTTCATCGAGAATCCATGAGTCTCTCCGAGTAATAGCCGGGATTACGATGGGGTTGAAATGCCCCGTATACGCGGCGGATGATCGAGCTGACTCTGAATAATGAGTCTGCGAGATCCGACAACAAACGAGACGGGGCATTTCAGAGCCACCCCGCAGGGCGGCATGCTTTTTGGCCCTCCTCTGCTGCGCTGCTTTCTGGAGTACCATCTGCGGCACGTACGCTGGCACCACCGCTTTTTGAGGCGTGTCAAAAATTCCCGGCGAGCGCCGGGATCGCAACCCGGTGATTACTTGGACAGGCTCTTATCTCGACTTTTGCCATTTTTGTGTGCTCACGCGGCGCGACTGAGATAGTCCAGCAACGTAAAGCGAAAAAGCCTCGGTAATTTATCAACACCCGCGGCAAATGGCGGGTGTTGAAAAACATCCCGCCA
>JAJXZA010000025.1 GCA_021780285.1 Planctomycetota bacterium | reverse complement strand
ATGCTGTCAGAGGTGGTGCTTACTTTGGCGCCCAGTTTGGTTAGTTCGGTTTGCAGGGCAGCCAAGCGATCGGTCTCTTTCAGCCGCAGGTTGCCCACATTGCTCACCGTGGTAGGCCCCTGGGCAAATACGGCCAGCACTGCAAGCGTTTGCACCATATCGGGAATGGCATTCATGTCGAGCGAAACGCCGCGCAACAAGCCGGTGCCGCCAACTTCAATGGCTGTCGGCTCCATGACGACGGTTGCTCCCATTTGACGCAGCACATCGGCAAACGCAACATCCCCCTGCAGCGACTCGCTACAAAGGCCTTCGATACGTACACGCGAACCCGGCACCAATGCGGCCGCCGCAAAAAAATAGCTCGCGTTGCTGGCATCTGGTTCAATTTGATAGCTCATCCCGCCGACATAGCGCCGCGGCTGAACGGTAATGCAGCGGCCGCCGGGCGCCGCACTCTCCGAAAACTCCGCACCAAACTGCCGCATCATTCGCAGCGTCATATTAACATAGGGTTCGCTGGTTACCGGGCCGTTCAAGCGCACGCTTACCGGGCGCTGCGCCAGCGGCGCGGCCATCAGCACCGCCGAAATAAATTGGCTGCTCTTAACATCCAAAAAGCTGCATTCACCGCCGGTAAGCCCCTCACCTTCCACAATTACGGGCGGAAAACCCTCATCCTCGCCCCAGCGGAGCGGGCACCCCAACTGCGCCAGTGCCGCGGCCAACTCGGCCATGGGCCGTTGGCGCATGCGGGCGTTGCCATCCAAAATATGCCGTCCGCCCACCGCAGCGCACAGAGCGGTCAAAAATCGGATGGTTGTGCCCGAATTGCCACAGTAGAGCGGCTGGGGAGATGCCACTCCATGGCGGCCAATGGCCTCCACGCGGATGCGTTTAGTGGCTGCATCTTCCGCGACATCAAGGCCCAGTTGCTGCAGAGCGCCTATCATATGCCAGGTGTCGTCTGCAAACAGCGCTCCGCGCAGCGTGGTAACGCCGCCGGCTGCCATGGCCGCCAGCGGCATGGCCCGGTTGGTGATGCTTTTGCTGCCCGGCACCACAACCGTTTTTACAAACGAATGCTCCGCAGCCTGCACCTCAATCGCATGAATAGCGGAATCCAAGATTCCTCACTTCAGAACGGAGACAACCCATCCGCGTGCTGCATGCCCGCAGACGGTCGCCTCAGGGATGAATCAGGGCTTGCCAGATATGCGGGCCGGCGCTGCCACCTTTGGATACAACTCCTGGAGCAAGCCTTTTTCCTGCGTGTCGCCCGTTAAACCGTTAACGGTCAGCAACACCTGACTTTTGTCCGTTTGAGGGTCAATCGCCGCCAGCGAAAACTTTTGGCTATGTGTGATGACGTCCATTGCGTCGCCGCAGGCTTTCAGGGCATCCACCGCAACGAGCGTTTGCGTTCGGTTCAAAAGCCCCGACTGATAGTACTGCGCCGTAAAGCTCATAATGCGGGCCAGCGACCGCATGGCTTGTTCCTGCACCTCCGGCGTCAGCACGGCCCCTTTATTCAACATAGCCTCGATCGCATGAATGGTGCCCACGCACACGGGCAAATTATTGGGCGGTACAAGCGCATAGTTGCTCGCAAAAGACCCCAATGCCGTTATCGCCAGAGCCGCCGATTTCGCCGAAGGCGACGCCGCCTGCGATAAGGCGTCGGCAATGCCCATCTTCACGACTGGATCTTTTTCGACCGCCAAAGCCGCCTCCAAATGGCGAACGGCCTGCCTGTAAGCCGGCGGCAATGCCGACAACTGCCCCAATATGTCGCCCAGCCCTTTGGCCGCCCAATACCGCACCGAGGCATTGGAGTTGGTCAGTGCCTGCTCCAATGCCGGCTGCGTGCTCATGTCATGCACTTGTGCAATCGTGATAATGGCGTTAAGCGACGTTGCCGCATTACCCAGCAGCGGAATAAATGCCTGGTTGACCGCGTTGCCATAGGCATCCATAAATATTGCAGAAGCCGGGTGCGAGGTGTCATGCACGGGCTTGAGCACCGCCGTGCGATCCTGCACCATCTTAGACGAATCCGTGGTAGCCGCCATGGCATTGGCATAATATGTTGCAAAAGCTTTTATCGCAGCGGCGTCCGAATTTGAAATACTCCCAATCGAAGGGTCGGGCAGAGGGGGCTGCGCCATCAGCGACCCGGCCACAACTCCCGTTACCACCGCCACCAATCCTAGCCGCCACGTTCGCATTGGGTTCTCCGCTGGTAAAACCACCGCCACGCGCTTAGCGCGTCCAAAAGCATCGCAAAGCCGCAGCCTAAGCCGCCCGCCGCCGCGCCTGCATAAGCGCACCGTAACACTGCCCCATGGTACTGTCAAGATTGGGCGGTCACTGGTTCGACCACCACAGCAGTACCATAACACAGCACCTCGGAGGCCGCCGGCTGGGCCATAACTTCAGCCGCATCGTAACGCATGCCAATCACGGCGTTGGCGCCGACCTGCTCGGCATGCTCAACCATAAGTTCGTAGGCGTCCTGCCTCGCCTGCTCACACATTTTGGTATAGTACTACAGCGCGATATTATCCTGTATCGCAACGGCGTAGGGAAGTGAGAGTGATTCCGAGGCGGTAAAGTTTCCGGATGGTTCGTTTGCGGTGGCTGCG
>JAJXZA010000366.1:329-2652 GCA_021780285.1 Planctomycetota bacterium | reverse complement strand
CTAAATACAACAATTACATGGGTACACTTTGCCGGCAAAAATCGGCCGCAAACGTGACGTAAAGCTGGATTTAACAAGAGGTTACAGCGCTGAGATGCGTGCCAGAGAAGGTGGAACTTTGGCCTAAATGGACGCAGCCTGGCGACATCATCTCACTGCATCGTGCACCAACGCGTTTTGGGACTGTAAGCCTCTGGGCGATATTCACCAGCCATGGCATGGTCTTGCACATTCATGGCCATTTCAGGCATTCGCCCAAAAGCCTGCGACTGCATATTCCGTGGTATGTTGCAGCAACCGCCGCCTCGGCCGATGGCAAGCCGTTGGCCATCTCGAAAGCGGGCTTGTTATTACCAGTAAACACGCGTGTAGTTCGTATTCTTTGGAATCGCACTGAAAACCTCCAAAATTGGAGCTATCGCGCCTTTGTAAAACGCTTCGAGCAGGCGTGGCAGGCCCGGTACTTTGATCACAAAGTGCTGACCTTTGGCAACGGGCTGCATGTATGGCCCAAGTAAAATGTACCCAACATGCGGCATACCTATAGCGCGTATGGCCAAGTTGGATCATATACATAGCGAGCTCACAGTGAGGTCGCTGCAACGCCATCTGCGGTGCGCTTATAGGCCATCATCGCTACAATAGAGCGGGTGGGACATATAACAGTCCAGACGCATCGTGCAGGGCCAACGCTTATGTCCATCATCACCATTGGCCTGAACCCGGCGATTGATCGTATTGTGGCCGCTCGGCGGCTGACTCCCGGAGAGCATTTGCCGGTGACAGAGCTTGCCCGGCTCGCGGCGGGCAAGGCGGCCAATGTGTCACGCGCTTTGGCTCTCTGCGGTAAAAACTCAACCGCCTTGGGTTTTGTCGGCCGCAGCTATGCTGACTGGTTTACCCGGCAGCTTACAGCGCTGGGGCCGGGCGCCATACGGTGCAACTTCATCAAGGCATTTGAGCGTACACGCGAAAATATCACCATTCTCGATACCGCCGCCGGGGTTGAAACGCATTTGCGCGATGCAGGCTGCCCTGTGGACGCGGGCGCTTTTGAGCAGTTTGCCGTACTGCTTAACAAAACCATACGCCGCGGCGATGCGGTCGTATTTGCCGGCAGCCTGCCGCCGGGGTTTACCACCCGGCAACTGGTGCGATTGCTTAAATCATGTCATGCCGCGGGTTGTCGCGTGGCGGTTGATACATCGGGTGCAGCGCTTCAGGCGGCGGTTCGCTACCCGCTTTGGCTCATCAAACCAAACCTTGAGGAGCTAAGCGAATTGCTGGGGCGTCGCATTAAGAATAATCCGCCAGCGATTGCCGCAGCCGCCGGCCCGCTGCTTAAAACAGTAGAAAACATTCTGGTAAGCCGCGGCGCTGCGGGCGCGGTGCTGGTGCGGCGCGATGGGTTTTATACCGGGCGACTGCTCAAAAAAGTAAAGATTGTGCGAACGGTTGCCTGCGGCGATCACCTGCTCGCGGGCTTTGTCGCAGCCGCTGTGGATGGAGCTGCCCCGGCCGAATGTTTGCGCCATGCGCTGCTGGTGGCAACCGCGCGTGCCACATCGCGCAATTTTGGCGCCTTTGGCAGCCTGCTATCGGCAAAGGCCGTGGAGGTGCGGTGCTCTGACGCCGCGGTAGACCGCCGGCATTTACAACATGAGTAATGTGCGGCGCCCAAAGTCGCGCGATCATGACGGTTTGGTTTTATCGGCTACGAACTGCAGTTACGGCCTTGCGTTACAAAACTTACTGCGGCCCTGCCATCAAGGCCGTCCTTAAGAAATTGCTTTCTTTATATTGACGCGCGCGGCATAGCAGGCGTCCGCATCTCATCTCCCACACGCAACCGGCTTTCTGGCCCAGGGGCTGGGCTGGCGATACAATTAACTCTTGCGTGCGGTGACGATATTGCTGATGTTGCATACACCACCGAACCAACTTGCTTGCGGGAAACACACCCATGCTGCTCGAACAAATTTTCCGTCAAACCAAGGCCCGGCCGCATCAGACGGCCATTGTTGACGATAAACGCCAATACACCTATCGCGACATCGGCATCGGTGCTAACCTTCTGGCCGACATTGTTGACGATCTCGCCGCCGGCGCCGACCGCATCGGCCTGCTTATCCCGCAGTCGGGGGCGTTTGCGTTTGCGTTTTTAGGCGCGCGGCTCACAGGCCGCATTGTGGTGCCGCTGAATTATCTGCTCAAGCCAAATGAACTGGTGGATGTTGCCCGCGTCGCCGATCTTACCGCGGTCATTACCATTCATCATTTTGACGCCCTTGCCGAGGCACTCAAAGCCGCGGGCCTGAAGGTG
>JAJXZA010000366.1:0-319 GCA_021780285.1 Planctomycetota bacterium | reverse complement strand
TTTTTTCCGCGAAAACTGCCTCCGCGCATGCCCGATGACGTTGCCGTCATTCTTTTTACCAGCGGAACGAGTTCCAGCCCCAAAGGCGTTATGCTCACCAACAACAATCTGGATTCCAACGCCCGCGACGCGGTGGCACACGCCCGCTTTAACGACCACATGTGCTTTTTGGGCGTGTTGCCCATGTTTCATACGTTGGGCCTGATGGCGTGCTTTTTAATACCGCTTAGCCTTGGTTGCCGGGTGGTTTACCAGGCCCGCTTCAGCCCGCCGACGGTGCTCGCCGCTATTGACGAAAATAACATTGAAGTGCTCATCG
>JAJXZA010000092.1 GCA_021780285.1 Planctomycetota bacterium | reverse complement strand
TGGCTTTCAAGCAGCGTGAGCCTATGCTGCGGCAGCGTGCCATCCGGAAATGGGTGAATAAGGTAGTAGGGCTTCATCACCACGGGGCCGCTGTCCAGCCGGTCGTACATTTCAGTAATGATGGCGGCATCGTCGCTGATACCCTTAAACAGCGGGTGCTGACACATCATCAGCGGAGGTCGCTCGGCTGCGTTTATCACCAGAGCGTGCATGGCCTGGAGCAACTGCGGCGTTACTTCACGCGGGTGTACCACATGCAGCACATAAGATGACGGTGCGAGTTTGGCGAGTGCCGGCAGCAGGTGCCCTCGCTCAATGATAGAATCGGGGCTCCAAACCGGTTCGCGCGTGTGAATGCTGACGGTAATGCGCCGCTGCACCATTTTGTTAAGGCGATGCACGCGATCGGCAAGGTGTTCAATTACCGCCGCCGGCGCGGCCAGGGGGTCGCCCCCGCTGAAAATAAGCTCGCGCAGACGGTAGCGGTGCGGCGAGGCTTCGGCCTGGCTGAACATGTCGTCTATTTCATGATGGCTGATGCAGCCGGGCGTTACGTCGCGATTTTTAAGATAGCAATAGCGGCACAGGCCGCTGCAGTAATCGGTAATGCGCAGCAGGGCCTCATAACGGTATTTTTGAACCCAGCGGGGGTGCTCCACGGTTTTTTCGGGCAGTTGAAAGGCATCCCAGCGTTCGGTGCCGGGGTCGGCAAGCTCGGCGGCGCCGGGCAGAGCAAGCTCCCACAGCGGGTCGGCGGGGTTGTTGGTAAGCACATGCGTGAGGTAAAAACGCGGAATCCGAAACGTGTAGCGGTCGGCCACCTGTTGCATCACCGCAGCCTGTCCGTCAGAAATAGCCCCGAAGATTTCACGCAGTTGCGCAATAGAGGTTACCAGCGGCATATCGTGTAATGGCTGTACGATCGGCGATTCAAGCATGTATATAGTGTATCGTAATCTGAGGCGGCTGGGTACTGAATAAGGGCGATATTTGATAGTGGGAGCGGGGCAATTTTTCCGGGCGACTCCGGGAGCGTCCCGAATGCATTTGGGATCCTCACCCGCCTGTATCCAGAAAACAGCGTTGTCTTGGTTACGATTGGGCCATATTTTTCGGATTTTCTAAACTCGCCCGAAAAAATTGCCGCGACCGATGGTGGACGTTACCGAATCGTCGAACCCCCCGCCGGTCGCCGCAACGCAGGCGCATTTTTCGGGTGCTTGTCAGCGGGCGCTATTAGAATATAATTTCGACCACTCGGCTCATTGGTGAGAAAATCGCCGGGTTTTTTACAAGGAGAAGCGATGAAACTTTTGGCGGGTCAACAAGGTAAAGTACGCTCGAAGCGCAAGCTGGTCGCAGCGGCAATGACTGCAGTTGCTCTGGCGGTTGGCGCCGCAGCCCAACTGTCGCGGGCCGACACAATTACACTTAGCAACGGCGACAGGCTCAGCGGCTCGATTGATCGCATTACGCCTACGCTCGTTATTCTCGATACCAACTACGGCGGAGTTATTACGCTCGAGCGCTCGGCGGTGGCCGCGATGGTAAGCGTCAAGCCGGTGCAAATTGTGGATGCCAACGGTACCTCGCATGAGGCCTTTGTCGCCCCCACGGCTAATCATAAAGGTTGGGTCGAAACTCAGGTAGCCCCACCGGCCGACGCGCTGGTGTTGCCGGCCGGCGCGCCTGCGACGCCGCCTCCGCCGGTGAAGGCTCCCGCTCCGGCCCAGCCCATCTCGCTGTTTGGCCCATACTGGGATAATTCGCTCACGCTGGGCCTTACCAATCTCACCGGCAACACGGAGCAAACCGAATTTGCCGGCAACGTTAATTTTCATTACAAGCACGCCCTTAATGAGCTTGGCATCAACTTTGCCGGCGCGTACGGCACTACCAACGGCGTACAGGACAACGGCAGCTTCGCCGGCAATGCCATTTATCGCCGCGAGTTGCCCAGTTGGTGGCCCAAAAAGCATTGGTACGCCTTTGCCGAAAGCAACAACCTCTACGATGCTATCAAAGGCATCTCGTTCCGCACGCAGGACGCGGCTGGTTTGGGGTACTACCTTATTTCGACCAAAAAGCTGGAAGTAGATGTGCGGGCCGGCCCCGGCGTGCTTTATGAGCGGTTTTTTCATGGCGGTGATATTACCTCCGCCATTGCCGCAGAAGGTTTGCGGGCCGTCTACAAGCTCAATACCCGCGTGACGCTTAGCGAAAATCTGCTGGCAACCCAGTCGCTGGAGTATCCAAGCCGCGATTATCAATTTACCACCATCACGGCCGCCAACTTGGCCATTCCTGAAGTAATGCGCGGCCTGAGCCTCACCGCTTCATTTGAGGATGATTACGATAACTCCGCGCTTTCCACCGGCAAGAAGCCCAACGACACCCGCACCCTGGTGGGCCTCACGCTCGGATTTTAACGCGTTGCACGGCCGTATGGCCGTACAGGGCTGGTAGTACAATCTTCGCCCCGGCTGGCTGACGAAGCTGCCGGGGCTTTTTTATGCCTGCGGCTGATTCGTCAAACTCCGTGATGGAGCCGGTTGCGTTGTCTCGTCCTCAAAATTCACAAAATTGTATTGGCGTATGGCGTCGAAGGCTGCAGCGGTGCCAATTTGTTGTAAGTTGGTGTCTTAAAGCTTGGCCAAGAAGCTTA
>JAJXZA010000106.1 GCA_021780285.1 Planctomycetota bacterium | reverse complement strand
AAACGTAATAAAACGACCTGATGCCTCACATCTGCGGGTAACGCCTTTCACCGCCTCTGCACAAATCAGCTTCAGTCAAGCGGTTTAAGACAACGCAACCGGCTCCTCGAACGAGGGTGCCTCTTTGCCGTTTGTCTGTTGCGGCGTATACTTTGCCTGTTGCGATCGTGCTGAGACTGGCAAGCCCATACGTCTTTAACGGACACGAGGTTGCAAATGAACCTTATAGACAAAGTCAGATTGGCCGGAGTCGTTGGCGCAGGGGGCGGCGGATTCCCAACCCATCTCAAGATCAACAGCAAGGCCCAAACTGTTATCGCCAACGGCGCAGAGTGTGAACCGCTGCTCCACAAAGACGCCGTCGTCATGGAAGAGAGCGCCGCCGAACTGGTCCGCGGCATGCAACTGACCATGGAGGCGGTCGGCGCCACGCAGGGAATCATCGGCGTAAAAGCCAAGAAAGCGCATGCCGTCGAAGCCGTCACAGCCGCGTGCCGGAGCACGGAGGTGCGTGTGCATCTGCTGGGCGATTATTACCCGGCCGGCGATGAATTTGATCTGGTTTACAATGTCACCGGAAAGTTAATTCCACCCGGTGGCCTTCCCCTGAATGTGGGCGTCGTGGTCAACAATGTCGAAACTTTCATCAACATAGCCGCCGCCCACGATGGCCGTCCGGTTACGCATAAAATGCTCACCATCGCCGGTGCTGTCAAATCGCCCACAACGTTAAAGGTGCCGCTGGGAACATCGTTCCGCGAGTGCATAGAGCACGCCGGCGGGCTGACCACGGACGACCCGGTGTTGATGGTCGGCGGCCTGATGATGGGCCAGCATACCGATAATCTTGATGCTCCGGTTACAAAAACCGCCACTGGCGTCGTCGTTTTGCCGCGAACGCATCACGTCATCGAACGCAAACTCAAGCCGGCCAAGGTTCAGGCGGGCATTGGCAAATCAGCCTGCGACCAGTGCCGCTACTGTACCGAGTATTGCCCGCGCTATCTGCTTGGTTATGCAGTTGAACCGCATCAGGTCATGCGGACGCTCGCCTTCACGGGCACGGGAGCGGACCATTACAACCAATGGGCCGCCATGTGCTGCGCCTGCGGGCTCTGCACCCTTTATGCCTGCCCGGAGGAGCTCTTTCCCAAGGAGGCCTGTGACGACGCCAAGGCGGTGATGCGCTCCAAACAAATCAAGTGGACCGGCCCGATGAATCCCAAGCCTCACCCCATGGCCGATGGACGCCATGTGCCGATCAAAACGCTCGCGAAGAAACTGCATGTACTCGAATACGATGTGGCGGCACCCCGCCTTAACAAAGACATTTCACCCCGCCAGCTTACCCTGCCGCTCAAACAAAGCGCTGGAACGCCATGCCTGCCTGGCGTAAAGCCCGGCGATCGCGTGAAGTCGGGGCAGGTTATCGGGGAGCCGGCGCCGCAGTCGCTGGGAGCTATTTTGCACGCCCCGCTTGCCGGCATCGTGCGGGCAGTCAATACACAAGAAATTATTCTGGAGCAAGCATGAACGATAAAGCCATCGGTTTGCTGGAACTATCGAGTATTGCAGCGGGCTTTCAGATCGCCGATACCATGCTTAAAGCCAGCGAAGTGCGCCTTTTGCTTTCGCGCTCTATTTGTTCGGGCAAATATATGGTGCTCATTGGAGGCGAAACCGGGGCGGTGAAAGCCGCTGTGGCCGCAGGTGAAACTGCCGCCAACGGATGTTTGATTGACAGCGTGACGCTTTCCAATCTACACCCCGATGTGATCATCGCCATTGGCCGCACGCAGCCTGTGCAGCCGGAAGGGGCGCTGGGCATTCTGGAATCGTTTAACGTGGCAACCATGATCAAGGCGGCCGACGCCGCCGCCAAGGCGGCCAATGTGGTACTGCTGGAACTGCGGCTGGCCATGGCGATGGGCGGCAAAGCATTTTGCACCATGACTGGAGACGTGGCCTCGGTACAGGCGGCTGTTAACGCCGGCCGTGCGGTTATCGCTCAGGCCGGCATGCTGGTAAACGCGGTGGTCATTTCGCGTCCGCATCCGGATGTATACCGCGAAGTCGTGTAACAGGTAGCGCTGGTTCGCCGGCCCAGAAGCCTGTTGCGTATGTCGGCAGCGGCAGGCGACTTTACACCGCCTCGGCAATCAGCAGACAGCCGCAAATTTTATTTGCAAAGGGGGCCGCACAGTACAGCAGCCGAGGCGGCTGCAACAATTTGCACGGGGACCGGTCTGGCCCATAGCTACCTTGGGTCGCCCTGAGGGCGGCAAGTTGGCCAACCTGGCCAAGTTATGTAGGGGTAGGGGGGGGGGCGGCTGTGCCGAGAGGGTAGATTGAGAAAGTAGAAAGTTGAGCGAGCGGCGCTATGCTTGGGTTGGGGCGCGGATCGCTGCGCTACCGCGTCGGGGCGCTGGAGCAACGGACGGGGTATTTACTTGTCAAATAGGTGCGCTGCCGAGGCAGTCTCGGCCGCGTGATGTGTTTGTAGGCGGTGCATGGGGCGGCTGCGCCGCGGGGTAGCGCGCAGAGCCACAGAGACCACAGCGCGGGCTATGCCCGCAGCCCAACATCAGAGGCCAGATTTGCCGCAGAAGATTTTATTTACCGCGAAGCCACGAAGGCGCGAAGTTTATAAGTGGAACTTAATTAAA
>JAJXZA010000150.1 GCA_021780285.1 Planctomycetota bacterium | reverse complement strand
AGATTTACGATATGCACTTCACAGTTTTTTCAAATATTCTGGCCCAAGCGGGCTATCGACGCCGTGTGCTCCGCGAACCATGACGGCCAGCAACTGTAAACGTCCGTTAGGGACAGTACACTAGATCAAACTGCCAGAAATGTTATTTACCGTTCAACCACCGCAATCAATGGGAACTTCAGGCGCAGCGTCTGCAGCAAGAACGCGCGGCGGGCATATCTCAAGTTTGAGCCAAAGCGAATGCTCTGCAATCCCTCTATAGCGATGCAGCTTAGAGCGCCGCCACCGTTTCTATAGCCCCAAACTCCTTCACCAATCTGAGAGCCTGCCGCTATCCTTACCCGTCGCCGCCAACCGACACCCCCAACCCCCTGGATTACGACCAGCGTCTCACCATCGGTACTGCTAAGTACCACGCTGCCTGCCACCGACATCAGTATCAGACCGATCAGGACTATCGTCCCCATGAGAAAGGGCAGCCCGAATAAAGAAGTCATCAGATCAAACTTATGGTGCACAATCTGCGAGCCATAGATACCAGTCAACGAAAAGCCTGACCAAGCGGCAGTAAACGGTATTAAGAAGAAAGCCATCAACGAGCGAGTCGAAGCTCCAGCCTCCCAACCTGTAGCCGTTTCGCGATACCAGCACCCTTGCGGCGGGCAGCTGGTCGGGTCAACCTTTGGCTTAACCGCGCCCCCAACCAATTCAGACAATCGGTATGCTTCGCTGCATCGGCGGCAAAAAGCAACGTCATCGGCAAGGTTGATGTCCGCCTCACCGAGTACTTCATTGCACTTTGGACACCTAAGCTGCATTGCAATGCTCTCCTGCGCCAGCAATAACGCACCAAATCAACTCATGCCTCAAGATACCGCATCGCCGCCAGCACGCCCGACGATCCAGAGGCAGGTCAGAATACGACGCACACTAAAACGCCGCAACTCATTATCGCTTGGAACCGCGCGGCTGCTTTGTTACCATGATATCCAGCAGTGATGCTACTGGTGAGACTTCGGAGCGGCGTTCCATGAGTGACTGGCAGGAAGCGGAACAACGCGTTGAAAAAGCGCATGAACTTTATGAAGGCGGCAACTGGGAGGCAGCTTTAAAAGAGCTGCGCGCCGCCATTGAAATCAACCCCAACAACAGCTCGTGGTATTTCAACCTGGGTTTGACGCTCGACATGATGGAGCGATACGAAGAAGCCCTCAGGGCCTATACCCAGGCGCTGCGAATGGATCCGCACGACGCCGAAGTGCTCCATGCCGCCGGCGTTGACGCCACCCGCCTTGGCCGATACAAGTGCTCTATTGATCTTTTTAAACGTCTTGAACGCCTCGACCCCACCTACGAGGCCTGCTACTGCAACCGCATCTTCTCCCATGCTGAACTCGGCCAACACGACCAAGCCGAAGAAATGTTTTATCTCGCGCGCCAATACCGCGAAAAATGTCCGCTCTGCTATTACAACATGGGCCATTCGCTGCTGGCGCGCGGGCTGGCCGACCGGGCGCTGTGGTGCTGGCAGCAGGTGCTCGATCTTGAGCCGGACTATCCCCAGGTGCATGCCCGCATCGCCGAAGCTCTGTGGACCAAGGGGCAGCACAGTGAAGCACGGCGTCATCTGCTCGAAGAACTGCGCTGCGACCCCGGCAACATAGACACCTTGCTGGACTTGGGCCAACTGCTGGCAGAAATGGACCAGCCCGAAGCCGCCGCCGAAAAGTTCCGGCAGGTTCTGGACTTGGACCCTAATGAATGCACCGCGCATTTTGAGCTTGGCGTTCTGGAAGACACAGCCGGCGAGCACCAGCTTGCCCTTGAGCGATTCAGGCATGTGCTGCGGCATGATGCGCAGTTTCCGCGGGCCCATCTGCGAATCGCACAGATTCACCAGCGACTCAAGAACCGCGTTGAGGCCTTGTATCACGCCAACTGCGAGCTTTCGCAACCTGAACTTGACACCCACACGCTTTTTGAGCTTGGCACGCTCCTGATGGACCTGAACCAGCTTGAGAGCGCCCGTACCGCCTTTGCCCGCCTGCTGGAAATAGACCCGCAGGATGCCGACGCCCGCCACAGTATGGCGGTTATTCTTCTGATGTCCGGGCAAATTGATGAGGGCATCATTCAATGCAAGATAGCGCTGCGCATTTTGCCCAAATACATGCTGGCCATGTCCAACCTGGCGCTGGCTTATCTTGAAAAACGCGACATTGTTCGTGCCCGCTATTGGCTGCGCGAAGCTATGAGCATCGCACCCGACGACCATCAACTGCGCAAAATCCGCCGCAGAATTGCACTCGAAGCTGCCGTGGGCCAACTGCGCCACCTGCCGAAAAAACTCCTTCTACGCCTGCAACGCGGCACAAAGCACAAGGCCCCGGTCGCCCAACCAGCGGCGGCGGCAGGGCCTGCGCCCACCGTTGCGCCGCCCTCAAAATAATCAGCTTCAGTAACCGCTCTCGAAGGGGTAGACCGGGCAGGCTGCAAGCCTTCTCCTCAAGGGGTGACCTTGCTGCGGGTTACGCCGAAACCGCCACAACTCTGGCCCGTCGCAGCAACCGTGAACAGGTACCAGATTCATCGCCGACGGCTTAGCACAATCACGCAGCTTCGCACCAGGTGCATATTGACCCGCGGTTTTATCGTCAGCACCCACCGCAGTGACGAT
>JAJXZA010000205.1 GCA_021780285.1 Planctomycetota bacterium | reverse complement strand
ATGATGTGATCACAGCGCTGTATCGCTGGGCCGTTAGCCCCCGATAAGGCGCTGGTGCATGTTCGCCTGCCTGCATTGGCGCAACATGCGTTTATGTTGCGCAAAACAGTCTTTGCCGAGCGCCAGCCCATGGGCCAAGCCAGCACATCGCAACGTTCGCGCGTCACGCTTTTGCAGGCCGGCGCTGTTTATACCGGTAACGGCCATTGGCTCAGGGGCGGCGGCTTGGCCATTGCGCACACTTCCGCAGGCGGCGTTATTGCCGATGTTGGTTCTGCTGCAACGCTCCGGCGGCGGTATCCGCGGGCTATCATAAAAAATTATGGTTCCCGCGTGCTCATGCCCGGCTTTGTCAACGCCCATACCCATCTTGAATTGGGCTACCTTGCCGACAAGCTCAGCTGGCGGCGGCTGGCATTTCCGCAGTGGGTGGTAGCGCTGATGGCCGCCTACCCGGATGCGCAGTCTGCCCAGGCCGTTATTACCCAGGCCGTCATCCGCGGCCGCCGCGCCAGCCTTGCCGCCGGCGTTACGTGTATTGGCGATATTTGTCGGCATCATACGCTGGTGCGGGCGGCCTCGCGTCACGGCGGTCCGCGAACCGTCAGCTTTGGCGAAATAACAGCACTCGGCCGATCGCGTCATTTATTAACCGACCGTTTGGCCGCCGCCATGGGTACGGCGGCGGCGCGGCGGCATAAGCGCAACTCACTACTGCAAATCGGCCTTTCACCCCATGCGCCGTACTCGGTTGAGGGGCCGGCGCTTGAGCGCATTGTCGCCGCTGCAAACAAAGCCATGCTTCCTCTGACCATGCACCTTGCCGAACTTGCTGCCGAAGCAGATTTTTTACGCGATGCATCCGGCCCGCTTGGCCGCCGCTGGCAGGTCATGAAAACCCTAAACCTGCTCGATGATGCCGTGCCGCACTTTGATGGCGGCCCTATCCGCTGGGCGGCAGCGCACGGCCTGCTTCGGGCACGCGTGCCGGTGGTGCTCGCCCATATCAATTATGCCGACAATGCCGAACTCGATATTCTCGCCGCGGGCCGGGCCGCGGTGGCGTACTGCCCGCGCACGCGGCATTATTTTGGTCACGATGCCGTAGCGCCGCACCGCTGGCGCGATATGCTTGCCCGCGGCATCAACGTGTGTCTCGCAACCGATTCGCTCGCCAGCAGTCCCGATATATCCGTGCTTCATGAGGCCGCCTGGCTTTTTAAGCGCGATCCATCGCTCGACCCCGTCATGCTCATCGAACTTATCACCCGTCGGGGTGCGGCGGCACTGGGCCTCACCGGCATGTGCGGCCAACTGCGCAAGGGCCTGCGAGGCGATATACAGGCCTATGGCTTTGGTGCGGTGCCACGCTCGGCTCGGGCCTTTGCCGAAGAATTGCTCGCGGCTCCTCGTCCGCCCGATGCCGTCTGGCTGGATGGCGCCAAAAGCACCGAACCGCCCGGCGAATCGGCGTAACCCGATATGTAAATGTCGCAAAACGAGCCACGCGGTTAAGCCGCGTGGCTCGAACCGGCAAGCGATAGCGCGCTGCGACGCCTCAAAACGCCGACACCAACTGTTCGCAGAGGTACCTTCGCGCGAAACTTAGGTAAAACCCCTACCAACAAATGAGCCCCTCGCCTATGTCATTTCTAGGTAAAGCCCCATTTCAAAAGGCTTGCACAAGCTTGATAATCCAGTCAGTTAAGTAAAGCAGCGGCCCGAGGCTATCGTTCACCGTCGCAAATCCCAAGCTTCGGGCCGCTGTATTTTTGCCCCCGGCCAAACGGTCCGCGCCATTATTCATACGCCCACTAGACTTCCCAATAATTCACCTGAAGATTGCCAAACTCTGTCAAGGCGGGACAGTTCGAGGGAACCTTGTTCGAGCTTATCGCCGTCCGTTGTCTTAAATCCCAAACCTTTGTTAGTATCTTCCCTGATGAACCATCGTGGCAACGCGGCCGCCCGCGCGGCCGGGCCTTCATGTCCGTGGGAGCGACCAACCCGTGACGCCAATAAGATTAAAACGCCGCGCCTTTCTACTTCTTACAGCCGGCGCCGCCGCCTCGACAAGAGGTGCCGCTTTTGCCAGTGGGCCGAACTCTGATATCGAAATCGCCCCCAAACGCCGCTCGCCGATATTTGAAGGCTGGGGCGTAAGCCTGGCCTGGTGGGGGTACATCGTCGGCGGCTGGCCGCTCGCGGCACGCCTTGACGTGGCGCGCAAGGTTTTCGACGCGCGCCGCGGGCTTGGGCTTACGTACGCCCGGTATAATATCGGCGGTGGAGAAAATCCCAAATACCACTTCATGCAGAAGCGAGCCTGCGTGCCCGGCTACGAGCCGCAGCCGGAGCGTTGGAATTGGCTGGCGGATAAAAATCAGGTGCAGACGCTGCGCGACGCGATCCGCATGGGCGTTAACATCATTGAAGGGTTCTCCAACTCTCCACCGTATTGGATGACGGTTTCCGGCAGCGTAACCGGCGGTGTCGGTGAGGCAAACAATCTCAAACTGCATAGCTACAAGGCCTTTGCGCGGTACTTGGCCATTGTAACCGCACACTTTCAGAGGGTGTGGGGCATACATTTTTGGAGTTTCGGTAATTTTATCCCTGGCGCGCGGACTCCCCGTTTGCGGCCGGTGTGGTCGCATTTCATCAAGAGGTATGAGTGGCATGTGGTTTG
>JAJXZA010000089.1 GCA_021780285.1 Planctomycetota bacterium | reverse complement strand
TCAATTCAATTTAGGCAAGGGTTCGACGATCACGGGCGGGAAATGGCTATTTGGATCAAGCCCGCGCGGCCGCGTGATGGATACCGATCTGCCCTATGGCGTGGAGTACCTGTACCATCCGTCGGCGCGACGCCTTCGTGATATATCAACGCCCTTGCCCAGCTACGATGCAGTGATTGTCAAGATTCCAAAGCTGCATCTGCGGCGGGTGTATGCGGTAAAAAAGGGGCAGCCCATTGCCATCACCGGCTCACCGTATCTGCTGGTACCCATTGGCCATCTGGATATGCCGATGCTGTCGCCGGGTTATCGCGGCGCGCACAGCCAGGCGTACGCGTTTCAGGTGCAGCGTACCGATGCCAAGGGTGTATTTAATTTTGTGCGCGTTGCACTTTTCAGGTATCCGACGCGAACGCCGGACTTCATTTTTAACCACGGCCACCGCCAGTTGGTGCCCGACAAAATTGATCACAACCTTCACCTGCGGTATGAGGACGCCCGCCGAGATCAATTTTGGGTTGTGGAGCAGAGCGATGGCTCGCTGGAACTGATTCATCGCCATGCGGGCGGGCCTGTCAACATTCACAATGTTACGCTTGGCCAGCCCATACCGGTAAAAATACAGGCAGCCAATGCAACCATCCAGGCAAACTTTACGGTCATTAATAAAGCCAATGTGGTGCTGCGGCCGCGGTTAATTCCGAAAAGCGAGCGCCGGCCAAAAATTGAAAACACGATGAGTAAAAGCATTTTGGCTTTGGCGATTACCGAAGGCCGCGGCAAGCCGCGCATTGTTTATCTGCCGTTTCAACAATTTGGCTTTTCCGGCGATTTGCCGGCCAAAGAAGTGAACATCCTGGGAATGGGCCGGGTTGGACTGGTGTTTTCGCAGGTGCGGCGCCCGCTGCCGGTACGCATCAAACTGCTGAACTGTCAGGAGCTTTTTTATCCCGGCGGAGGTCATTTCCCGCGGGATTTTATAAGTACGGTAGAGATGACCAATCTTAAAACCGGCAAGAGCGAGCGGCACGTCATTCATTTGAATCACCCGGCCAAGGTGATGGGCCTTTCGTTTTTTCAGGCTCGTTTTGGCCGCGACCAAAACGGCGTGCCATTTACGGTGCTGGGGGTTGGCAACACGCACGGCTTCTGGGCATTGATTGCGGGAGCCGTGCTCATTATCTTTGGAATAGCGTATGCTTTTTATGTTAAGCCAGTACTGCTGAACATAAAGAAGCATCAACTGAAAAAAATGGCCGACGCGCAAACATCGCCATCGGCCTGACGCCCGCTGGCCCTATGGCGCCCTTTAACAGGAGTAAGTAAATGAACACACTGTTTAAACAAGTGCTGCCGGCGTTGTGCGCGGCGCTTTGCGTTGCCCTTTTGGCGGGACCCGTGCGTGCCGTGATAAGCATTGACCAAGCATCTCCCAAGGCACAGTTACCGGCAGGCCATCCGGCGATTGGCCCGAACTCTCCGATGGTGAATCCGCAGGCAATTCCGCTGAAAATGCAGACCACTGCTGAAATACAGTCACAAGATCGGACCGCCTTTAAAAAGACCATTAATCTCTCCGGCTTTCGGCTGCTGGCCGTGTACAACAAGGACGAAGTCAAAACGCTGGATAGCTGGGCAAGAGAGTCGCTGCATACCATTTGCCACTACGGTTCGATAAACGGGTCTGACTCGCTATATACCGTGCTTGACATGGCCCTGCGGCCCGAGGCGTGGACCAACCGCAACTTCATATACATTATGGCCATACCCATCCGGAAGGGACTGGAACAATTTGTGGCAGGCAAAAAAGAACAGAAACGATTGCTGGAGCAGGGCACGGTAAGCCCGGAGTTTTTGGCGCAGCCGCAGGTGGAGAAATATCTGCAGAATATCGCTTCGCAATCGGTCTTGAACTCTTCGGTGGCGCAAATAAGCAACGCCATGGGAACATTTCAAGACCTCGGCAACGAACTGTTGATTGTGCCGCCCGCCCCCCCCGCCAAGGCAGGTGATTGGCACGAGCCGCTGGATCTTGCCGCCAACCTTGGGCGCATTCCGAAAGACGCCCCGCCGGGTATTGCTAATCTTAAACCTGTACCGGGCTACACGCAGGCTCAGGCCAGCAGTATTTTTCTGGCGACGGCAAGATTTGTGCAGGCTTGGCGCAACAACGATGCCGCGGCGGCCAATCGTTACATCGCCCAACTTACAAAATTGCTGCCTGCGGCCAATCCGGCGGCGTATCCATCAAGTTTCCGGCGTCATGTTGAAATCTGGTATAATCGTCTTTTTAACGGCACGATTGTGGGCGTGTTCCTCTATTTTGTTTCGCTTACTCTGTTTCTTATCGCTGCGGTTGGTGCATACCCCGCGGCCCGCAAACCCGCGATGGTGTTTTTTACACTGGCGGTGTTGGTGCACGCTTTGTTTATGGCGACGCGCTGGTGGCTTGCGGGACGTATTCCGATTCAAAACGAGTTTGAAAGCGTGTTAGGCTCGGCATTTGCTGGTTGCGTTATTGGCTGGTGTCTGGAAGTGTGGAAACGCAACAACCTCTTCGGCCTGGCCATGAGCTTTGTGGGCTTTTTGGCAATGACGGCCTGTTTTGTGGTGCCATTTGTGCTCGGCAAAAGCATCGGCGCCAACATCAGCCGGGTAGACGGCGTATTGAACACCTACTGGCTCTATATTC
>JAJXZA010000001.1 GCA_021780285.1 Planctomycetota bacterium | reverse complement strand
ACCCATTGGTTCCAACATCCCCCGACTGAAAGTTCTCTCCGTTATAGTTCACCACGGATCATAATCATATATATTCATGCGTCAGGGCAAAAACACGCTTTTTACCCACTCGATTGCCCGAAGAGCCTTCCGGGTTTTTGTGTGTTTGTGGTAAATTTACGCCGTTGTGGGCTGCGGGTATGCTGCGCTGTTGGTTGGTGTGAAGGCTGCCGTTCGTAGAGACGGTAACCGGGCAGGTTTAGTGCCTGTGCCAGTCTGAACGGGGGCCGGCGAGGTTTGCCTGTATCACACCAGGCGCGTTTACTGCGCAGCGCATGGGGTTTAACAACCTTGTTTACCCAGTTGCGCCATGGTAAGCGGCACCCTTAGGAGAAACGCTGCAATGTCCGGATACAATCCGCACGCTATCGAAAAAAAATGGCAGGCCCGCTGGCTTGCCGAGAAAACATTTGCCTCCACGCGCGAGTCGGCCAAGCCCAAGTACTATGCGTTGGACATGTTTCCGTATCCATCGGGTGAAGGTCTGCATGTCGGCCACCCTGAGGGTTATACGGCCAGCGATATTGTGGCGCGGTACAAGCGGGCCTGCGGTTACGCGGTGATGCACCCGATGGGGTGGGACGCTTTTGGCCTGCCGGCAGAGCAGTACGCGCTTAAAACCAATACGCATCCGCAGGTTATAACGCAGAAAAATATTGAACGCTTTCGGGCGCAGCTTCAGGCGATTGGTTTTTCTTATGATTGGGATCGGCAGGTGAACACCACCGACCCCGACTATTACCGCTGGACGCAATGGATATTTCTGCAGCTTTTTGACACCTGGTTTGACGAAACACAAAATCGCGGGCGGCCCATTGCAGAGCTTATCAGCGAGTTTGCCGCCGGCAAGCGGGCTCTGCCTGCGGGCCAATCGTGGGATAAACTTACCGCGACCGAGCAGCGTCAAGTTCTAAGCGACTACCGGCTGGCCTATCTTGCGGAAGTTCCTGTGAACTGGTGCCCCGGCCTGGGCACGGTGCTGGCCAATGAAGAAGTGATAGACGGCAAAAGTGAGGTGGGGGGCTTTCTGGTGGAGCGGCGGCCCATGCGCCAATGGATGCTGCGCATCACCGCGTATGCGCAGCGATTGCTTGATGGCCTGGCCGATCTGGAATGGCCGGAATCGCTTAAGCTGATGCAGCGCAATTGGATTGGGCGTTCGGAAGGGGCGGAGGTTGAGTTTTTACTGGAAAACGGCCACGGGCGATTGACGGTGTTTACCACTCGGCCTGACACGCTGTTTGGTGCGACGTACATGGTCATTGCGCCGGAGCATCCGCTGATATCCAATGCTCAAGGCAATCATCAACTGCCTGCCCAATGGCCGGCGGCAACGCCCGAAGCATGGCGTTATAACTCGGCCAGCCCGGCTGCGGCAGTGGCGGCCTACCAAAAGTGGGCGGCGGGCCGGAGCGACCGCCAGCGGCAGGAAGACACCGGCAAAACCGGCGTATTTACCGGCTTGTATGCCATCAACCCGGTGCAGGGTGCGCGGATACCGATTTTTGCGTCTGATTATGTACTGATGGGATACGGTTCGGGCGCGATTATGGCGGTGCCGGCGCATGATGAACGTGACTTTGAATTTGCCGGTGTATTTGGGTTGCCCATTACCCGTGTGGTGTCGGCTGATGCCGGCATTGGCGATGCCGGCAGATTGCCGCTGTGCGACCCGGGGTATGCGGTAAACTCCGGGTTACTGGATGGCATGCCCACGGCTGAAGCCAAAGCCCGGATGATTAATTATCTGGAAGAAAAGTCTCTGGGCCGGCGACGGGTGCAGTACAAATTACGCGACTGGCTTTTTTCGCGGCAGCGTTATTGGGGCGAGCCGTTTCCGCTGGTGCATTTGGAGGATGGCACAACCGTGGCGCTGGCCGATGATCAGTTGCCGGTGCGACTGCCGCCGCTGGACGATTTTAAGCCCACCGGCACGATGGAACCACCGTTATCGAAGGCGCAAGGCTGGCGCGATGTTGCGGTGCTGCTGGATGGCTCGGCGGCAGGGCGAGCACGCATTGTGCCGGCAGGCACGCATGGCGCGAAAGTTGCGCGGCGGGAACTCAACACCATGCCGCAATGGGCCGGCTCGTGCTGGTATTACCTGCGATATATGGACCCCCGCAATTCGCAGGAGTTTTGTTCGATGGCGGAGCAGCGCTACTGGCTTGGCGGCGGAGCGGGTGGCGGCGGGGTGGATTTGTATATCGGCGGTGTGGAACATGCGGTGCTGCACCTGCTGTATTCGCGCTTTTGGCATAAGGTTTTGTTTGACCGTGGGTTGGTGGCGTGTGCGGAGCCTTTTGCCAAGCTGGTAAATCAGGGGCTGATTTTGGGGGAGGCGGAGTTTACGGCGTTTGCGGCGGCCGACGGCCGATATGTTTCGACCGGCGACATCGAGCCTGACTGGGGCACGCAAATCGGTCCGGATGGACGGCCGCAGCATACGAGTCGCATTCGCAGCTCGGGGGAACTGGTGGTAGGGCGGGCGCTTGAAGCGAAGGACGTTGAAAAGCGCGGCGAGGCGTTTGTACTTAAGAGCGATCCGAACATTCAGGTGGATGCCCGCTCGTTTAAGATGAGTAAATCCCGGGGCAATGTGGTAAACCCGGATGATGTTATAGCTGATTACGGCGCCGATTCGCTGCGATTGTTTGAAATGTTCATGGGGCCGCTGGAGCAGGTAAAGCCCTGGAGTACCGCCGGTGTGGAGGGTGTGTATCGCTTTTTGCAGCGGCTGTGGCGTAACCTGCTGGGCAGTGACGACAACCCCGGCCCGCGCGTGGCAGCGGCTGACGCCGCTGGCTGGAAGCGAATAGATGGAACATTGCTTTCGGCCCAAGAGCAGCAGCAAGCCGCTGAAGACGCGGCTGCAGCCATAAGGCATACACATCGGCTGGTGCGCAAGGTTACGGGCGACATCGAGCGGTTATCATTTAACACGGCCATCAGCGCCATGATGGAGTTTAACAACACGCTGGCGAAACTGCGGTGGGTGTCGGCTGATGCCGCGGCGGCGCTGGTGCGTGTGCTTGAGCCGTTTGCACCGCATATTGCCGAGGAGTTGTATTCGCAGCTATGGCCGCAGTCGCAGGCGGCATCGGTGAGCCTCGTGCCGTGGCCCAGGTGGGATGAAGCCCTCTGTGTGGATGCGGAGCTTGAGGTTCCGGTGCAAATAAGTGGCAAGCTGTCGGGGCGGGTGAAGGTGCCTGCGCAAGCGGATGAAGACGCGGTATTTGCTGCGGCCCTTGCGGATGAGGGCGTTCAGGCCAAGCTGGCGGGGCGACCTGTAAAGAAAAAGATTTATGTGAAAGGGCGCATGGTCAATTTGGTGGTGTAGCTGCCGCCGTGTGAGGCTGGGGCGCTGCAGGCCTTTGCGTACGATGTTTGCCAGGCTGGCAGGCCGCGCCGCAGGGGGCGGTCGCTCCCGCAAATAGATGGCGGCTGATCGGGCGGGGTTGGGTGTTGTTGGTCGCGCTGCGTTTTACGCGCTGACGAATACATTGCGGACAAGCATATGGAACAGTGGTACAGGCGCATTATAAGTGGCGAGGCGGCCGGGTTGCTGCCGGCGCTGGTGCGCGGGCTGCTGCGGTTCATTTCATGGCCATATGGGGCGGTCGTTTATGTGCGCAACCGTGCGTTTGACCGTGGTGTTAAGCCGGTGGTTAAACTGCCGGTGCCGGTGATTTCGGTCGGTAATATTACCACCGGCGGCACGGGCAAAACGCCGACGGTCATTATGGTGGTGAAATATCTTGAGCAATTGGGAAAGCGCCCGGCGGTGCTTACCCGAGGATATGGCGCACCGCGCGGGGGTGTTGCGGATGAGGTGCTTGTCATTCGGCAAAGCTGTCCCGGCGTGCCGGTTGTGGTGAACCCCGACCGGGTGGCCGGCGGCCGGGAGGCGATCGAGAAGCATCAAGCCGAGGTGCTGGTGTTGGACGATGGATTTCAGCATCGGCGGATAGGCCGCGACATGAACATAGTGCTGATAGACGCCACCAGCCCGATGGGCATTCCCGGACTGTTTCCGCGGGGGTCGTGGCGCGAGCCGCCGGGTAATTTGTCGCGGGCGACGCATATTATGCTGACCCGATGTGAGCAGGTATCGCCGGAACTTGCCGACCTTGCGGCGGACCTGCTTTCGCAGTGGGTTGGCCCCAAGCATATTTATCAGCAAAGCACGCAGGTGACGGGGCTGTTTGATGCGGCAGGCCGCGCGGTGCCGTTGGCCGGCCAGCCGGTGGTGTTGTTTGCCGGGGTTGGCAATCCAGATGGTTTTTTGAGCACGGTGCGCAGCCTGGGGTTGCACGTTTTGGCGGGCTGTTGGTTTGGCGATCACCATAACTATGATGTTGGCCGGGACTTTGCGGCTATGGAAGCGTCAGCCAGGGAACACCGAGCCTGCGCGTATGTGACGACACAAAAGGACGCGGTAAAATTAAACACAGCGTCGCGGGCCGGGTTGCCGATTTGGCATGTGCGCATCGAAAGTTGCATACGCAACCCGGTACAGGAGCACCAGTGGCGGTCGGCTTTGGCCGAGGTGACCGGGGCAGGCTGCAGTAAGTCGGCAGGTATCCGGTAACCCGGCGCCTCTCGGGCTGGTTAATCCTGCAGCGCGACTTGGCTGGCTTCGCGACGGCCCGAAATGTCCGAAATGCAGGGAGCGGCGGGGTGGGTTGAAGTTTTTGTGTGTGAGCGGGAACACCGCATTTAAGCAGGAGCGCCATTGCGGCGATAAATCATGCAACATTCTCCAGCCGAACTTGCAACTGCACTGGAGGCCTTTGGCCAGCCGCACATTTTGGTGGTGGGCGATTTGATATTGGACCAATATGTGTATGGCGATGCCGAGCGTTTAAGCCCTGAAGCGCCGGTGCCGGTGGTGCGTGAGCGGCGGCGTGAACGCCAGGCGGGCGGAGCGGGTAATGTGGCGGCGTTTTTGACGGCGTTGGGTGCGCGCTGTTCGCTGGCGGGCGTGGTGGGCCAGGATGATGCGGGGCGTGCGGTGGTGGGCATTCTGGCGCAGGCGGGCGTAAATACCGAATTGATTATGACGGTAGCAGACCGGCCCACATGCACCAAAACCCGTTTTGTGGGCTTGGCGCAGCACCGCCATCCACAACAGATGCTGCGGTTGGACCTTGAGGAGACCGAGCCGATTGCCGCTGCGGCGCGGAACGAGCTTCTAAGCAAAATCGCTCGTCGGTTGCCGCAGGTGCAGGCGCTATGTATTGAAGATTACAACAAGGGGCTGCTGACCGATGACCTGTGCCAGGAAATTATTTCCATGGCTCGCAAGGCGGGCGTTGCTGTGCTGGTAGACCCGGCATCTATTCGCAATTATTCGCGGTACCGCGGCGCAACAGCAATTACCCCCAACCGCACGGAGGCCGAAGCCGCCACGGGCCTGCGTATGAATGATGTCATGGTTGAAGCGGCGGCGCTTGGCAAAATGTTGATGGGCCAGTTGCAGCTTGAGGCCTGCGTGCTCACGCTGGATCGGCACGGCATGTACCTGCTGGAAAAAGATAAGCCCGGGCGCATGCACACCACGCGGGCGCGAAACGTATACGACGTTACCGGGGCCGGCGACATGGTGCTGGCGATGCTGGCGCTGGCGTGTGCGTGCCGTGCAAGCTGGAGCATGGCGGTGGATTTGGGCAACATTGCCGGCGGGCTGGAAGTGGAGCGTTTTGGCTGTGTGCCGCTGTCGCGCGGCGAGATACTCGCCGAGCTGCGCCGTGCGCAAGGCTCGGCGGCGGCCAAAGCGGCGGAGGTTTCGTGGCTGGCGGCGACACTTTCTGAGCAGCGACGGCAGGGGCGCAAGATTGTATTTACGAATGGCGTATTTGACATTCTCCATGCGGGGCATGTGCAATACCTGCAGTTTGCGCGTAGTCAGGGCGAGTTGCTGGTGGTGGGCGTGAACAGTGATGAATCGGTGCGCCGGCTTAAAGGCTCCAAGCGGCCCATCAACAGCCTGCAGGATCGGCTGGCGGTTTTGGCCGCACTGCAGGCGGTGGACTATGTGGTGGCATTTGAGGAAGACACGCCGCAGCAGCTTGTTGAGGCGTTGCAGCCCGATGTGCTGGTAAAGGGAGCCGACTACGAAAACAAGCCCATTGCCGGAGCCGATGTGGTAAAACAGCGCGGCGGGCAGGTGGTGCTTGCGCCGCTGCTGGCGGGCCGATCTACCACGGCGGTGGTGGAGCGGTCGAAGTTGTAGAAGTTGTAGAAGATTCTCTGGTTAATGGCCCTGATTTGGGTGGGCCGAAATGGCCGGCAGCATATTGGCTTGTATACAATTGCCGCTTGCTGGGCATCGGCAGGCCAACAGGCCTGAGCGGGGTTTTGGCCGGGCGGGTTGGGTATGCGGTGCGGGCGGCCTGATAGCGCACCGGGGCGTTGAAACGCATGGATGATGTTATAGTAACGTGGCGTGCCGCGTGTGTGGGCGCCGTGTAAGAGATGCTTTAAAAGCTGGAAAATAGTGAGGCAGCGGTCATGGCCAATCGGGCGGTCTTTATGGACCGGGACAACACGATCATTGCCAACGACGGCTATTTGGGCGATCCGGCGGGGGTTAAGCTGCTGCCCGGAGCCGCCACGGCCATTGCATCGTTAAGGCGGCTGGGATATCGCATTGTGGTGGTGTCCAACCAAAGCGGTGTGGCGCGCGGGCTGTTTGATGAAGCTGCTGTCAAGGCGGTGAACGATGAGATGTGCCGCCAGCTTAAGCGCCAGGCCGATGCTCTGGTGGATGCCATTTACTATTCGCCGCATCATCCTGATGCGCCGGTTGCGGAGTACAGGCAAGACCATCCGTGGCGCAAACCCAAGCCGGGCATGTTGCTGCACGCGGCGGGCGAGTTAAACCTTGATTTGGCTCAAAGCTGGATGATCGGCGACCAACCGCGCGACGTAGATGCCGGCGCTGCCGCCGGCTGCCGCACGATTTTGCTTGGTAATGCGCCCACCGCAGTTGCCGGCGGCGAAGGGGAGGCAAAGCCTGATTTTGTTGTGGCATCGCTGGCGGATGCAGCGCGCATTATTGTGCGCGAAGGGGCGAATCCTCCGCCGGAGCCGCCAACAGCTGCCGCGGTTTCGCCGCAGGCGCCGGCCGCACCAGAAGAGCGGGATACCTCGGCGCCAGTTGTGAAGCCGCACCCACCATTGCAGGTACTGCCGGCCGGCGCGGCGCCGGATGCCGCAGGCAGTGCCGGCAAAACCGCCGCTGAAGCAACAGATTCGGGCGATCATTTGGACATCCTTGAGCAAATGCTGCAGCAGTTGCGGCATTTGAACCATGGACGACACTCGCATGAGTTTACGCGAGAAATGTTTTTGGCGGCGATGGTGCAGTTCGTGTCTCTTTTGTTTCTTGCAATGGCGGCGTGGGATGCGGTCGCTGCTCTTAATGTACCGATTGATGCCAACTGGTGGTTTAACAAAACCAGCGAACAACTTGGAGCTATTGAGTGGCTGCTCGCGGCGCTGGTCGGCGAAGTGATGGTGCTGGCGCTGCTTTGGATGGGGCAGTCGAAATAACTGCGGCGGCAGATGAATCTATCTGCTAATGATGATTTTTATAAACTGGGGAATTGTGTCATGTCGCTGCGGCCGATTATAGGCATTACGACCGATAACGCCGATGCTCTAAGTAATCCGCCGACATTTGAATCGCCGGCGGTTTATGCCGATGCGGTGGCCGGCGCAGGCGGCCTGCCATTGCTGCTGCCGCAGACGCATGATCATGCGCTTCGCGAAGAGATGCTATCGCGGCTCGATGGGCTGGTGTTTGCCGGCGGCGACGACCTTAACCCAGCTCTGTATGGTCAGCCGCTGCATGCCAAGACTCGTCTGATGCACGAGAGGCGGCAGGCTTTTGATTTAGCGATGCTGGCGCTGGCGGAGCAGGCAAACATACCCACGCTGGGGATATGCCTTGGCTTTCAGGAAATGAACGTGCAGCGCGGCGGCACGCTGCATCAGTACCTGCCCGAAGCGGGCCTGCCGGGGACGGTGCTTCACGCGGGTGACCCGCTGAATGTTACCGACCGCAACGCCTGGCACGATGTTGCCGTAGCGCCGGGCAGCCGGCTGCAGAGGTTATGCGGACAGCCTAAACTCAAAGTGAACTCGCGCCACCGCCAGGGGCTGGCACGGTTGGGGCATGGTTTGGCGGCCACCGGCGTAGCGCCGGACGGCACGGTGGAAGCGATCGAAGATGCGACGCTTGCGTTCTGGCTGGGTGTACAGTGGCATGCGGAGGCCATGGCCGAGCCGCAGCATCAATCGCTGTTTGCGGGTTTGGTGGCGGCTGCGAGGGTGTATCAGGCGCAGCGCCGATAGGTGGTATCAGAACAGGTTTTGTGCGGACGCATAGAGTGCAGGCATTTGCCGTGCGCGGATTTCGGGTTTGTGGTTCGGTGCCATAATATCATCAATGGGGTTGTCACTGGGCATGGCCGCCGCCAGGCTCGGGCACAAAATCAACCTGTTGCCATATGAAGCCGGCAAAATGGGTGGCATCGGTCTGTAGCCCCATTGTTTGGCTTGGCAGCAGGCTCTTGAGCTTGTCCGGAAAAAACATCGCCGACAAGGCGCCGAGCGACGTCGGTGTGGCGGCCATTTGGGTTGGGCCGCTCGGCGCGGTTGTTTGTGAAGGGGTATGTGGGCGCAGCAGCAAACTGATGGCCACAACTGCCGCCGCCGATAATCCAACACCCCAAGCCATGCGCAGGTGGTGTCACCGTGCGGGGCCACCACGCGGCATTAACGGCGTAGCTCGATCCTCAGGCGGCGCTCAATTGTGCTTTAAATATGGACCGCGTGCAGTACAAAAGCGCCGGTTACGGCGAATGCGTTACGGTCGCCGTGACACGCATTCACCTGCCGCCAGCATCCGCGGACATTTTTTGGAGTAATTAAGCATAGAAGGGCCAATCGCGAATATGCGGCCGCGGCTCGCCGGCTTCGACCATGCGCTCAATGAGCCGATTGCGCAAATGCGCCGTTAATTCGCGCATAGAACGATTGCCAACATAATGCAGTAAAGTTCGGTCAGGCCAGCGTGTGTCCACGCGGCCCACCATGTTGACCAACTGATGCGGATCTGCCCGATTGTTGTAAAGTTGGTAGTCTTGGTAGTGCAGACTACCGGGGTCGCGGGCAAGATTTGCATCCGGCGCCAAAGCCACATAAGTCCACTCAGGCGTCCGCAAGGCTCGAGCGGTCTCTGAACCACTTATCTGCACGAACACTTCATTTCGCCACGATGCACGGGCTTTTTCATCCGTAACCAGCGGCAGAAAGCTCCGGCCCTGCATGCAGGAGGGCGTTTGAAGGCCCGCGATATCCAGCACGGTCGGCGCAACGTCTATCATGCTCACGAGTTCACTGACCACCTGGCGATTGTTAAACCCCGGCCCCTGAATCATCAGCGGCACATGGATCGAACTCTCATGCGGACTTCGCTTGTACTCGGAATTGCGCGTACGGAAATGGCATCCATGGTCGCTTAAGAATATGACGATGGTGTTATCTTCCAGATTCTCCTCCCGCAGCGTTTTTAAAATACGGCCCACCGACTCATCAATTGCCTTGATGTCGCCGTAATAATTATTCATTTCATACTGCCAGTCGCCGGGAAAAAACCGCAGGTCCTCCGGTATGTAACAACTGCGAAAGGCTTTTTCATACCCACGCGGGGGAACAAACCCAAACGAATCTCCGTGCTCACATGGACCATTCTGCTGATGCGGCTCAAGTTGGGAAATAACCAGCAGAAATGGCTTATCGTGCTTTTGCCGGAGGAATTTCTCGGCATGGCGGGTCAAAAAATCCACCCGGTACTCATCAGGACCGTAATGCACGGGCTGATTATCGTTATCCCAAAAACAACTGTTGTAGGGTTGAGTGCTTTCTTCAGGGGCGTCGGCCGCGAGCCACATGCCCGTAAAGCCGCCGCGGTACTCCGCCGGCACCGCCCCGACGCCCGCCTTGCCGAGAGGCGCCAGATGCCATTTGCCTATGTAGTTGGCGCTGTACCCCTGACGGGTCAACTCGGTCGCCATTGTTACGGCATCCGGGCGCAAACCAGGACCATTTTTCCACACGCCTGTGGTGGTGGCATACTGGCCGGTCATCCAGCAGGAACGCGAGGGTTCATAGCGCGGGCTATGCCCGCAACCCAAGGTGTGAGGTAAGGCCCATGGTAATTGGACCATTTATTCTATGCAGGTGGGCTGTGCGGCATGGGGCGATTTTCCCCCACTACCCCAAAATTCATCTCATCTTGCTCATCTTGCTCCCCGCCGCTTGGTAGGTTGGCCGTTGAGATACCGGCAGCCCCGACGTGTTTCTCACCCGCTCGCTCGCCCGCTTACGCCGCCAACGGAGGGCAGTCATGTACCTCCGCCGGCATTCGATAGCCTAATGCCGTATGCGGACGATGATGGTTATACAACACCACCGCCTGCGCCACCG
>JAJXZA010000252.1 GCA_021780285.1 Planctomycetota bacterium | reverse complement strand
CGAGGCCAGGTGGCTCCATCGGATAATGCCCGATGCATCAATCACAAATAATGCTCGCTGCGCTACGCCCCAATCCTGGTGATACACGCCATAGAGTCGTGCAACGTGCCCCTTGGGATGAAAATCGGCCAGCAGTGGAAAATCGAGCGAGCGGCTCTTGGCATATGCCTTGTGACAAAAAGCGCTGTCAACCGAAATACCCAGAAGCTGGGCGTTATAGGCGTCAAAATCCTCGATCACTTCGTTGTACAGCGCAAGTTGATCGCCGCAAACGGGGCTGAAGTCCGCCGGATAAAATGCCAACACCACCGGCCTCCCGCGAAAATCCTTCAGTTCCACGTTTTTGCCCACCTCCACCGGCAGGGCAAAATTGGGCGATGGTGTTCCGGCCGTGAGAATGCTGGAAGGGTACGCCGCGTTGCCGACATCAGAGGCGGCTGATGTGAAACTATGGCTTTGCACATCGCATGGCTGGCTCATCGAGGACTCCAAATGTGGTCAGTTGAATCGAACCCGACATGGCCGGCCACCAACGGTTGGCTGATCACCAAATCGAACATGAAGGTAGTGTAATCCAGCGTGGGCCGGCGTCAAAACACACCTGTGCATTACCGCGGTGGCTTTGTATAAAGGCAGGCGAAGGGGCGGCCGCACGGGTGAGAGGGGCTTACATCTTCAGTGGGTCTTAATGCGCCGCTTGCGGGTTACAAATCGCATCGCAGCGCTGAATATCGTAATCATGCTTACCAAAACAAGCGCTGCGGCCCAGGACTGGTGCACCTGGCTCGGCACGCTCGACTGGCTGTAGAAGTAAATACGCTCCGGCAATGAATCCATCTGATCGCTTGGGTTGTAAGTCATGGCGGTGTTACCGAACGATGTGAAGAATAGCGGGGCAGTTTCACCGGCTACACGCGCCACCGCCAGCAGGATGCCTGTGACAATTCCCGACATGGCCGCCGGCAGTACCACCCTGACCAACGTTTCAGCTTTAGACGCGCCCAACGCTGCGGAAGCCTCGCGGTGGGCGCGTGGCACTAAACGCAGCATTTCTTCCGATGCCCGCGCCACGATTGGCACCATAATAAACGCCAAGGCTACACCGCCAGCCCAGCCCGAGTAATGCCGCGGAATACCCACCCACGCCTGTACATGCTGCACGATATCTAAAAAAGTCCCCATGAAGCCGGTTAGCTGCTTGCCATGGTGATGGACTACCATAACCGTGTAGACCAGTACGCCTAAAAGTACGGTGGGTGTACCGGCCAACACATCCAAAACAATACGAACAATATCGGAAGACCACCCCTTGCGGGCGTATTCAACGAGGTAAATCCCGCAGAGCATGCCGATGGGTACGCCTGCTGCGCTCGCCAAGCCAACCAATATCAATGTTCCCACGATTGAATTGCGCATGCCCATGGGCGTATCCAGCGGCAAACGCGTGAAAAAGTCGAGATTTAGATAACGTACGCCCTCAAAGAGCATGTACCCAAAAATCAAAAAAAGCACAGATAGCGCCGCAGCCGCTGAAGCGGTACAAACCACAACTGCGCTGACATTAACAATTCGTCGCCATAGACCAGACCGGCCCATCGCCCTGAACTCCACCGGCCGACGAAATTCGTTTTGGCCGCCCGGCATCGGTGAGAGATTTGCAGGTTCTTTGGCAAGATCGCCCGGCATAGCCTACTCCTCACTCGCGTGTCGCGTGCCAATGCGATTGATCATAAAACGTGCTGCCAGCGTGGTCAGCAGGGCGCTTACCAGCAGCGTCAGTGCCACATACATCATAGCGCTGACATAGATCGGATGATCAGCCTCAAGAAATTCGTTGACAAATACACCCGTAAGCGTTTGACCGCCCGCAAACAAGCTCGACGAGATGCGATCGGTGTTGCCAATGACCATGATAATTGCCATGGTCTCTCCGATGGCTCGCGCCATGCCCAGCATGGCTGCGCCAAAAATGCCGACGCGGCAATAGTTGATGGCCAACCATGTGGTTTGCCACCAGGTGGCGCCCAAAGCATAGGCTCCGTGCTCAATCGAGTCCGGAAACTGCAGCAGTACATCGCGCGTGATGGCCGTGATAATCGGCAGAATCATGATCGCCAAAATAAGACCGCCCGCGAGGTAATCAGTGCCGGAAGGTCCCCCATGAACAAGATTGGCCGGAAAGTATTCGGGCAGCGGATACTTGGGCGTACTGCCCGGATAATACCCCAACTTAATAAGATGAATATTATGAAGCGCATTGTAAAGCCACGTCTCGGGATAATTCTGCAGCCACGGAGACATGACAAAAGCGCCCCATAGGCCATAGACAACACTGGGAATCGCGGCGAGCAACTCCACTAAAAATGACACCGGCCCGGAGAGCCAGCGTGGGGCGATGCGTACAATAAAAACCGCGGTGCCTATACTGACCGGAACCGCCAACAGCAGCGCGATAAGAGTTGTCAGCACTGTGCCGTAGGCAAACGCCAGCACCCCGTAGTGGTCGTGAACCGGGTCCCAGACTGAGCTTGTAAAAAAGTGAAAACCAATTTGGCTGATGGCCATCCAGGCGCCATCAAGCAGCACCAGAAAAATCAGCGCCAGCAGGCCGAACATGGCCAGCACACCGCTGATCGCAAGCCCGGCCATCGTACGGTCAAATATCTCCCGCAATATGCGGCGCCGACGATTGGTCGGTGCGGATGTGTC
>JAJXZA010000330.1 GCA_021780285.1 Planctomycetota bacterium | reverse complement strand
AGTCTCTGGGCAATAATCATCCGAAGATTTTTCGCCGTCAGGTCGCCGGCGCTTACCAATCGTCGCCAATGGTCCAAGGCGGTAAGAGTATCCGGCGCCTGCATACCCAGAAGCACCCGATGCTCATCGGAACTGAAACGGGCTGCCAGGTCTGCCGTGGCCGCATCCGGACATCCCGCGACCAGCAGGACATTAGGATCCTTGAGCGTAATGCTGTGGAGCATTTTAGCGAAGCTTACTTCGGTCGCCTGCGGGTCAAAGCGATTGACCGTTACGGATTCAAGATCAATCTTAGGCTCGTATTCCAACGTTTGAATACTGTTGGTGAACGCATCATAAGTTGACAAAATCGAATAAAGCGTGGTGGTGCGTCCCATGTGCCTTGGCGCAGTCACAACGGTGAGGCCATACTTTTGCAGCGACTCGCTTCTTACCAGCTCAAGCTGCTCTGATGTGAACCCGAGCTGGTCCAACCCCAGTCGCCACGAATCCTTCTCGTTGGCGGTAAGCACCACGCGCTCGCCGGAGGTTGATCCACTCGATTGCACCGTCCATGCAACGCGGTTGCCCACTTCGTCTTTAACAATGAAAGAGCCTTTTTGCGGCCGACGGCGCTCGTCGAGCGAGAGCCGTGCCAGCGTTTTAAGCCCCTGAACAATCGGCTCTGCGTTGCTTCGCTGGAGACCTGTCTGTGGGAATGCCACGCCATCCACCGAAAACCGCAAATCGTAGGCTTGTGCCGCGGGCATGAGTTCCACAACCTGGGCCCGGCTTTCCATTGCCTGCAACAGCAGTTGGTCTGCCAAAATTACAGAACCGTAGAGAGGATCATCTGTTGCCGGTAATTTGAGCATACCGCCTGAGCCCGTCAGATAATGGAGCGTCATCTGATCGGCCGACTTTTTAGCCTCGCGGCTTTGCTGCAATCGGTCCAGACGCGAAAACATGGCTCTAAACAGGTGTCCGCCCGGCCCAAGCTCCTGCACGCGCGTGCGCCAGTACCACGCAATTACTCCTGCGCCCACGGCCAAGTTGAGCAGAAAACTGATAAAAAAATTAGGGATAACAATCCAAATGAGCAGTATCACCGCCAGCGTGGCCAACATTACCGACTTCCATAGCAGATCTGATTGCTTTTTCAGATTCTCAAGGTCGGCGGCCACCCAAGCCGAAAATCGTCCCCAAAACAGCAGAGTTGCTCCAGCGATCAGCCAATATGCGGGATTGATATACAGGTATGCGAGCATCGCGATTCCCAACGTAAAGCACTCGATTCCCGCGACAGACTTTCATACAAAGTCTCAATCGCAGATCCGATCTGCCACCCAAACGCTCACTGCCGCCCTCACTGGAAAGATTAACACGAAACGCCGCGCCATGCCATAAAAAAATCCGCCGACGCCCAAGAGGTGTGCGGTCTCAAGCAGTTCATGGCTCAAAACGTTTTGATGCCCTTCATCCGCATCTTGAGTTCCTCGGCGTTTGGGGACGCCAACTGGGCCTCCTTGTGTGAAATTATTTCCTGCTCCACGAGCTCGGCGAGCTTATCGTTAAAATCTATCATGCCTGCGGCCTTTTCGGAGCGGATGACCTGACCGAGTTCATTTTCGCGTCCTTCAACTATGTACTTACGCATAGCCGGCGAGGAAAGCAGCACCTCCACCACAGGCACGCGCTCTAAACCGGGCTTAATGGACACCACCAGTTTTTGATAGATAATTGCTTTTATGTTGCTGGCAAGCGCCTGTCGCATGTTGGTGTGCATATCGGGCGGAAACAGTTCCAAAATACGTGTGATGGCTCCAAGAGCAGAACTGGCGTGAATGGTGGAATACACCATATGGCCCGTTTCCGTAGCTTGCACGCCCGCCTGGAAGGTGTTGCGATCGCGCATTTCACCGATAAGAATCACGTCCGGATCTTCACGCATCAGATAGCGGATAGCGCTGTCGTAACTTTCAACATCCACACCAACTTCGCGCTGGTTAATGTACGCCTTCTTGTCTACATACAGGTACTCAATGGGATCTTCGACGGTCACAATGTGGCAGGCCCGGCGTGTGTTGACTTGTTCAAGCATGGCCGCGATCGTCGTGCTTTTGCCGCTGCCCGTAATGCCCGCCAATAAAACCATGCCTTGTTCATTTTCCGCAATTTTTTCAAAGATAGGCGGCAGATGAAGTTGGCTGAAGTTCGGAATCTTAGGGTTGATGCGCCGCGCGGCAATGCTGATCATGCCCCGCTGGCGAAAAATATTAAGGCGGAATCGCTCCGTAGGCGTCACGGCATGTGCTACGTCCAGCGAACCACGCTGCATAAACATCGCCAGTTGTTCCGGCGTGAGAATTTCGCGGATCATCGCCTCGATATCGTCGTTGGTCAGCGGCATGCCGGTGGTCATCATCAGCTTGCCGCCCTTGCGAATGCGCGGCACCACGTCGGCCTTAATGTGCAGGTCGCTTCCCTCGACCTTGCTTACGCCGTCCATATATTTGTGAATGCGCGGGGTTGTTTTCACACCGCCAACGCCAGCGGTTGCCGCAGGAGTTTCTACTGAGGTCATACTTGTCCTTTCCACCATGCGCCGGAGCCAGGACTCCGCCGCCCTGTCCACCGCAGCCAGCCTCGCAATGCCGTTTTACTGCTGAACTATGCGTCCCACAATAGTCAGCCGCAACCCTGCCTGTGACCACCGATACACCACCAACCACGCGGATTGTATCAGCCGGGAGGCAATTACTTATGGCTCGCCCCGCCTCTATCGTTTTTCAATACCAACCCAATGCTGATTTCGCGGCCCGATATATTCCGCACGCGGCCGGATCAGTTTATTACGGGCATACTGCTCATTGATGTGGGCAATCCAGCCGCTGGTGCGGCTGATGGCAAAAATCGGCGTAAACAAATCCGAAGGAATGTTAAGATAGTGGTAAACCGAGGCTGAATAAAAGTCCACGTTGGGCTTGAGGCCCTTAGCCCCTGTAACAATATCTTCAATTTTTACCGACATTTCATACCACTGCTCCTGGCGCGTAAGCTTGCCAAGCTGCCGCGACATTTCGCGAAGGTGTTTGGCCCGCGGGTCACCGTTCTTATAAACCGCATGGCCAAAACCCATGATTTTTTCATGACCGGCGAGTTTCTGGCGGATGTAGGCGTCCACCGACGCCGTCGAACCAATTTCGTTGAGCATTTTCATGACCTGCTCATTGGCACCCCCGTGCAGTGGCCCTTTAAGCGCACAGATGGCCGCGCAGATCGCCGAGTGCATATCGGTAAGCGTCGCCGCCGACACGCGCGCCGTAAACGTGCTGGCGTTAAGTTCGTGGTCGGCATGCAGGATGTATGCCTTATCCAGCGCCCGCACCGCCAGAGGTTCGGGGGCCATACCGCGAAGCATGTACAAAAAGTTGCCCGCAAGGCTCAGCTCCCGCTTCGGTGGAACCGGCTCGCGGCCATTGCGTATGCGATCATAGGCCGCCACCACGCTTGCCATCTGCCCCAGAATACGAACGGCCTTTCGCTGATTGGCCGCCGGCGACATATCCTCCGATTCTGGATCGAAAATCGCCATAGCGCTTACGGCAGTCCGCAGGCACTCCATGGGCGTGGTGCGCTTGGGAAACGTCTTCATCATGTCTATCAGCGCCGATGGAAGCTGCGCCTGTTCTGCGATGTCGGCTTTAAACTCGGCAAGCTCATCGAGTTTGGGCAGGCGTCCGTACCATAGCAGGTACACTATTTCTTCAAACGTGCCGAACTCGGCGAGTTCATCAATGACAATGCCGCGATAGGTTAAAATGCCATCCTCAATTGAACAAATGTCGGATGACAGCGCCACCACGTCACGAAGACCACTCGTTGCCTGTGGGGGTTGCGTAGCTACCTGAGTCATGCATTGCTCCTGCTGCGGGCCAAAAACATAAGTATACAAAAGGGGAGGCGATTCGTATAGTGAATTGTTATGATTCCACTATGATATATCGCCCGGACAATCTGTTGGCCATTGTAGGCTGCACTGCGTGTGGAAAATCCGATCTTGCCGAGCGACTGGCCGCCGAACTTGCGCACCGCGACGGCATGCCGCCAACCATTATGGCCGTTGATTCAATGCAGGTTTACCGGCTGATGGACATCGGCACCGCCAAACCCGACGCTGAAACGCGCCGCCGGCTGCCCCACGCCATGATTGATGTGGCCGACCCGTCGGAAGCATTCTCGGCGGCACGCTTTGCCGAGCAGGCCGGGCCGATTATTGCCGAACATTGTGCCGCAGGCCGCCGGCTCATTATGGTGGTGGGAACCGTGCTGTATTTCAGAGCCATCACCGAAGGCCTGTTTCAAGGCCCGGCGGCCGATGCCAATGTGCGCCGCGAACTGGAACATCAGGCTGCGACCAATGGAACTGCGGCGCTGCATCAGCGCCTCGCGGCAGTAGACCCCCAGGCCGCGGCGAAAATTCATCCCAACGACCTTCGTCGCCTCGTTCGGGCACTGGAGGTTTATATGCTCACCGGCTGCACCATCAGCAGCCTGCAAACGCAATGGCAACAATCGCAACCGCGCGTACCATGCACCATCATTGGCATTGATCGCCCACGCGAAGAGCTTAACCGCCGCATCAATCAACGGGTTCGCAACATGATGGCTGCGGGTCTTTTAGATGAAGTTACTGCCCTCTACCATCGCGACCAACCCATGTCGAAGCAGGCGGCTGATGGCGTCGGCTATCGCCAACTCATTGCGCACCTGCAGGATACGGTATCACTTGACGACGCCGTTGAACAAATAAAAATTCAAACCAGGCATCTGGCCAAGCTGCAGCGAACATGGCTTCGCAGATTTTCGCAAGTCCACTGGTTAAAGGCCACCGAGGCCGATTCACCCGATACGCTGGCTCACGAGGCGCTAGAGTTGCTGCAGACCGCTCAAACCGGCCGTCAGGAGCCGCCGGCATGAACATCCTGGCAATTGATGTAGGAACCTCGTCCATTAAGGCGGGGGTGTTCTGCGGAAGCCGACTTCACCGCAGCGTACGCGTCGCCGTTGCGGCAAGCAACATCGGCAATCATGCCGAAATTGCCCCACGTGAGCTGCTCGGCGCTTTTCATAGTGCAATCTCCCAAATCACCGACCGCACCCAAGCCATTGACGCCATCGCCCTGGATGCATTTTCGCCCGGCATCATCGGGCTTGATCATAAATACCGGCCGCTGTTTGGCTTGATTACCCATCAGGACCGCCGCAGCATTAAGGAAGCACAATTTATCGAACGCCATATCGGCAAGGCGCGGCATCTTGCGATGGTTGGCAATCGGCCCTTTCCGGGCGGTATCGGATCAACGTCGCTGTTATGGCTGCGCCGCAACAATCCATCGCTTTTTAAACGTGTTTGTTACGTCGGGCAACCCACTTGCTGGCTGGTACACCAGCTTACCGGACGATGGGTTATTGACCCGTCACAGGCGGCATTCACCGGCTTGTATCACGCGGTGAATGCCCCCATCGGAAGCCGAGGCTGGCTGCCCGAATTATGTCAGCTCATCGGCATAACACCCCGGCAACTTCCCGACATTATTGACGCCGACGGCGTTGCGGGCATGTTAACCCGCTCCTCCGCCGCCCGTTTGGGCCTGACAGCAGGCACACCCGTTCTTCCCGGCATTGTGGATACCAGCGCAGCTGTTCTGGCCACCGATATGCGGCCCGGCAGATTGGTTCATAGCTGCGGCTCGAGCGATGTGCTCGCGCTGTGCGTTTTTAAACCCAAACCTGCCGCCGATATACTGCTGCGCCCCGTTGGCACGGGCCACATACTTGCCAGGAGGTGGCTCGCAGTGCAGACGCTTGCGGCCGCCGGTACAACACTTGATTGGCTGCATCACAACCTCTTTGCCGACCATTCGCAGGAGAAATTCCAGCGAATTGTGCGGGCGGCAATGCAAGCCATGAATACCTCGGATGATTTGCCAGGCTTCGAGCCTTACCTCGCCGGAAGCCGCACCAGCATGGAAAACCTCCGCGGTTCATTTAGCAATCTGACGCTGGCCACGAACCGCAATATGCTGCTGCAGGCTGCGTGTGCTGCGATTGTTACGGCCAATGCCGCCAACCTCCGCCGGCTCAAGCAGCAGCATCCTCACATTCTGCCGGAGGTTTTTACGATGGGCGGACTCAAAGACATCGCGACACGCATGCATCAAACCTGGCCGGCAAGATATACCTTTAAGCCCATAAACTACGAAGCCCTCGGCGGACTGTGCCATCTTGCCCGTGCTGCCGTCAAAACTATTTGATATTGCCTCACATGTTATGTTAGAACGTCCGCTCAACCTGCGGTTTGCTTCTGCACCGTCAAGTTCAAAACATAGCGTCGCACTTTTGCTGCAGGGCGTCACGATGCAGGTTTATCAGCGTCAAAAGTAAACCCAGCAACCCCGCAATTCCCGCTATTTTCCCTTGCATGTTTACCTTTATAGCCAGTATGCTTCGTTGCAATAATAGTGTCTGCGGGCCGTTAAGCTCTGCAGTTGCCTCAACCGCTTCCCCCGGTTGCACTGGAGTGGCCACAGCATGTTATATTCGCGTCCTAAACGTCGGGGCCGCCCCCTGCTTTTTTTACTGGCGATCATCGCGTTAATGCTCTTGTGGGTCATCTGGCGAAATTTTTATCACTCTTACGGCCCCCGCTCCCCCGACGATATTTATAACATCCAAAGTTTTGGAGCCAAAGGCGATGGCATAACGCTCGATACCGCCGCCATACAAAAAGCCGTCAACACGTGTGCCCATTGGGGCGGCGGCACGGTGCTGGTTCCGCCCGGCGTTTATCTTACCGGAACCATCGTGCTGGCATCGCATGTAACGCTGTACCTCAAGGCTGGAGCTGAACTTTTAGGCTCAAAACACATGAGCGACTATCGCCTGGTAAGCCCCTTTCGCGACAGCGGAAAGCAACTCTTCGGGTACTGCGTGGTGGGGGCCGATCATGCGACAGCCATCCGCATTCAAGGGCACGGAATAATCAACGGCAACGGCCTTGGCTTTACGGGCAGCCGCCCTTTTTTGGTGCGACTGGCGCACTGCCGCAATGTAGTGGTTCGAGATGTTACGCTCACACAGTCGGCGGCATGGGGCCTCGTGATGTTTCAATGCCAGGAGGTGCTGGTGCAGAGCGTGCACATTTATAACCACGCCAATGTCAACAACGACGGCATTGACATTGACTCCTCGCAGGGCATTCACGTCACCAATTGCGACATCAATACCGAGGACGACAGCGTTTGTCTAAAAACCACCACGAGCGTTCCCACCGATTACATTCTTGTGGACCATTGCCGACTCAGCAGCGACTGCGCCGCAATGAAGCTCGGCAGCGAAAGCCGCGGCCCATTTAACCACATCACCTTTGCGTATGATTATGTCTACAACACCAAACTGGGCGGGATTAAAATTCATTCAGCAGATGGCGCGGTCGTCAGCGACGTTCACTTTAATCATATCGTCATGCGCAACGTGGACATGCCCATCTACATGCGCCTCAACGCCCGTTGCACAACTTTTCATCCCGGACAAAAACCGCTGCCACCCGGTTCCATCAGCGACATCACGATCAGTAACCTTGACGCCGTAGAATCGCCGGTGGGCAAACTTACGCCCTCGTCGGGTATTTTTCTTTATGGCATGCGCGGCCATCGCATCGGCCTGGTGGCTCTCTATAACGTACACATTGTGATTCCCGGCGGCGGCGCCGCCGCTAATCGCGTGGATGTCATTAAAGATAATCCTAACGTATATCCCGATTACAACGAATATGGGGCTTTCCTGCCCGCGTGGGGCATTTTTGTGCGACACCTCAACGACTTGTGGCTTGCCGATGTGCACCTGCAATTGGCTCAGCCCGACGCCCGCCCCGAGGCTGTGTATGAGCATGTAGGTCATGTACTGGATTTGGCCAATATGCAGGCCATCAACCGGTAAATCGGCCTGCCATAAACAATGTTATGGCCCGCCCCCCCCTCACGGGAGGCAAGTTTTGTATTTGCCGGTTATAAATATTAAGACAGGTTTTTGATGGGTTGGGCCGCTTTGGAGCTGCTATGGAAAAAACCGTGGGCATCATTGGCGATGGAGCCATGGGGACGCTGTGCGCTATTCTGCTGGCTGCACGCACCAAGCATTTGATATTGTGGGGACGACGTAAAGAACACACAACCCAGCTTGCCGCGCACCATGAAAACTCCGCCTATCTGCCGCATCATAAAATACCCGATTCCGTAATCATTACCTCTGATGACGCCATGCTGGCGCAGGCCGACTTGCTCTTGTGCGCGGTGCCGACCCAATTTATCCGCAGCGTTTTTACGCGGCTTGCGCCGCACCTTGGCGCCAAAACCCCCATCATCAGTTTGGCCAAGGGCATTGAAAACACAACCCTGCTGCGGCCCACACAAATTATTTCGCAGGTACTTGCTCCGCGGTCGCTGGCGGCCGTATCAGGCCCAAGCATCGCCGGCGAACTCGCACGTGGCTTGCCCGCCACCATCGTCGCTGCGGCGGCCGACGAGGCGCTGGCTGTTCGGGCGCAAAAACTCTTTGCCGGAAGCAACCTGCGGGTGTACGTCAACAACGACTTAATCGGCGTTGAGCTGGCCGGCGCCATGAAAAACGTCATTGCCATTGCCGCCGGCATACTCGATGGCCTGCGTGCCGGCACCAATGCCAAAGCATCACTGCTGACACGCGGCCTAGTTGAAATCAGCCGGCTGGGCATAAAGCTCGGAGCCAAAGCCGAAACATTCAGCGGGCTTGCCGGCCTTGGCGACCTGGTAACAACCTGCTTTTCTCTGGAAGGCCGCAACCGCACTTTTGGCCAGCACATCGGCGAGGGCCTTTCGCCCGAGCAGGCCCAGAGCCGGATGAATGGCGTCGTGGAGGGCGTGGCAACTACCATCAGCCTGATGCAGCTTAGCCGCCAATTGCATGTTGAAATGCCGATTGCGCGGTGCCTCAATGCGGTGCTTTTTGAGGGTAAAAGCCCTCAGGATGGCATTCGCGATCTGATGAGTCGCGAGCCGAAGACCGAGCATTAGGCTCGTGGAGAGCCTGCCGTCATAGGGGTCGGGAGTCGTTGCCAAAGTCATGTCTGCTCAAGAAATCGCCGCGATAAAAGCAGCCCTTCCTGTTCGCTTTCAGCCGTACGGCAGAACTCTTCATCCTCCAGTTCGATGCTCACCTTGCCGCCAAAGCGATTTTCGGCAAGCACCGCCAACAGATCTCTCCATGGGGCCTGGCCGCGGCCGGGAATTGCATACCGCCAATGGTGGCCGCCAAACTCATGGGGTTTTTCAAACGTCGCCGGTTGCAGATTGCCGTGTTCGTACAGGCCGTCCGGAAGCAACACCGTATCTTTGGCATGAACATGCCATATCCGCGGAGCAAACTCCTTGACAAAACGCAGCGGGTCGCAGCCCATGCGAATAAGATGCGATGGATCAAAATTAATGCCGACATTTGACGGCATCTGCCGCAGAAAGGCCCGGTAATCGGCCGGCGTGCAGGCCAGCGATGCGTAATGGGGTGATCGGCCCGGCCAACCTTCAATAACAATTTTAGCCCCCAGTTCTGCGACAGCCGAAGCCAGACGGCTCCAGCCGGCAACCGCCAACGTGAAGTTTGTGCTACGCGCCTCTGCGGGATTTTCGGGCATAATGACCACAAAAAATATCTGCACCCCACATGAAACCGCCGCGCGAATGGCCGCCTCGTTTTTATCTATTGCCGCTTGCTGCTTGGCCGCATCGGCACACGCCATGGCCGGCCAGTCGTACAAATCCATCGAGCCAATGCCAACCCCCGCCTGTGCTATCTGCGTTAATTCAGCCGCGGGCATCGGGCCAACATCTAAAAAGGAAAAATCGTTATCTCTGGCAAAGCGCAGCAACCCCGCAAGGTCTCGCTGCCAGGCAGACCAGTCTCTGCGAAAGCCAATATGAAATTGCCCGGTCAAACTTTTGCTCATAATGTTGCGCCATACCTCGCAGTAAGCCCGCAGCATCATCTGCTGCCGCGGTGGTTAATATAACCATCGTATACATTTTTGCGACCCGGTTTAGGATGTTGCCGCCCCGCTTTGCAGCGTCCGGCCAGCGCGGGATGAGGTTCATGCCGCGCGGTGCCTCGCGATTTGTACCGCTTCCAGAGCCCACGAGCCTGACGAACTGACACATCCATCAGCATCGCAGCCGCTATCACGGTTACCTCGTTACGTTCAACCCTAATGCATTACATCCAGTCAAACCCGTTCTTTAGCCGACATTCGTAGTTCTTCCATTCTGCCTGGTATACACCAGACTCGTAGGTGACAATTCTACTTCGGTACAACAGTACAACAGATGCCTTTCGCCGCGCTTGTTAATTATGTGGTTTTTTATACAATACATGGCTTGTATTTTTGGCCTCGCAACAGCCTAACCGGCGGCGTTGCGGCTTACACGGGCTAGGGACGGCCGGTTTGTTCGCAACTAAGGAGTTTATTGTGCCTCATGTATGCCATTACACGGGCCGTAAAACAGCCATTGGCC
>JAJXZA010000105.1 GCA_021780285.1 Planctomycetota bacterium | reverse complement strand
CTGCGATAGTGAGGCACCGACAACCGAAAGGGTCGGCCAACAGATATGCGCAGCCTAAACCACCGCGCCACTTCTCGACTCTACAGAAATAATAGAATGCTGATTGCAGCAACTATGTACTTGAAATTAAGATCGGCCGATAACTCCGTATTACACATAGAGTTATTTGGAAACTATAAAATGGTTCTCATTTTCTAAATGTTCACTCATAAACTTTGCGCCTTCGCGCCTTCGCGGTAAATAAAATTATTAGTCAACAATTTCGTTACCAGTATTGGGTAGGGTGCGATGCCCTCGCTATGGTCTCTATGGCAAATACCGTCGCGCCAGCGCCCATCTCCGCGGCCTCAATCCTGTTCTCGCTGCGCCTACAGCTTCATATACAGCACCGCTAAGACCGTGGTAATCACAGCCAGTGGCACACCCACCTTCAGGTACTCGCTGTACCCCAGTCGTACATTCAGCGGCTCGCTTTGCTCTGCCACAATTAAATTCGCAATCGAACCCAGCAGCGTTAAATTGCCCGCAAATGTGCTGACCACCGCCAGCAGGTACCAGCTTGATGTGGCATGCAGGCCGATCGCCGGCTTAAGCAGCAGCACGGCCGGCACGTTGCTGACAATGTTGGACAGCACCAGCGTAGCGCCCGCCAGCGGCGCGTGATGCTGCAGGTTAACCCCCGCCTGAGCCAGGGCGTGCATCGCTGGTTTGAGAAGCTGGTGTTGCTCGGCATCGGCTATGACAATAAACAGCCCGATGAACAGCAGAATCAGGTTCCAATCTACCAGCGCAAATAAATCGCGTGGCCGCGTTTTGCGGGAAATCAGCACTAGGCCGGCTGCTCCCATCGCCGCCACGGGTCGAGAAATATCCAGCCAGGGGCCTGCGACCATGGCTGCCAGCAGGGCGGCCATGATGGCCAGCGTTTTACCCACCAGGCTCCATACCACGGCCGGCTCCGGCGGCAGCGCCGGCTGCTGGGAGTTGTCGGCGGTGAATATACGTCGGCGATAAATAAAGGCCACCGCAAGCACGTTTAGCACAAGGCAGCCGGCTATCAAGGGTGCAATAAATGCCGAGTAATGCCAGAACGACAGGTGCCCCGCCTGCCCTATAAGCATATTTTGCGGGTTGCCGATGAGCGTGGCGGCCGAGCCGATGTTCGAGCCGGTGGCCAATGCCATCAGGTAGGGCACGGGGTCTTTTTTGGCGCTGCGCAAAGCGCCGATGAGCACCGGAGTAAATATCAGCACCACAACATCGTTGGCAAACAGCGCCGCAAGCACCGCCGCCGCAAAAATCACCAGCGACAAAAGCGTCCAGGGTCGCCGAGCTATGGAGACAATGCGGCAGACCACCCAGGCGTAAAAGCCCGCCAGCCGAAGCTGTGCGGAAATGACCATCAGGCTCGCCAGCAGAACCAGCGTGGAAAAGTCCACCGACGCCATTGCCTGCTGAAAGCTCAGCCGATGAAACACCAGCACCGCCACCGCGCCCAGCAGCGCGATGCTGGAACGGTCCAAATGCGTGTAGGGAATGCTCCCTAGCGCCAAGCCAACGTATGTCAGGGCAAAAATCACAAGGTCCGGCGACAGACCTTTTTGCGAGGCAACAGCAGCGGCAATAACGGCCAGCACTATTTGTTGCCGCCCAACAGGTTGTGCAGGGCATTGCCCACGCCTTGGTTAATTTGCTGGGTGGCTTGGGTTGCCGCCGCCTTAACGCTGCTGATGGCGCCTTGTGCGCCCTGCGTAAACATCTTACCCGCATCTCCAAGGCCCGATCGCAGACCTGCCGGCAGACGCGGGTCTTTGGCGACCGACTGGGCGATCTGCCCCAGAACCGCACCGATGACATTGGCGATTTTCATCGGCCGACCGTTGGGATTGGTCGGATTGGCGATTTCTATCTTAGGAATCGGAATTGAAAGTGTGGTCGGCTTAATGCCCGGCAAGCCTTCCAGCGTAACGCTAACCAGGGTATTTGTAAGAACAATGTCATTGATTTTAAGTGATTTGCCTGATGATGACGACGCGCTGCTCGGCTGGGCACCGGCCGTTGTCTGCGGCTGGGCCTGCAGATTATTCATTACCTGTTGCAGATTGCTGCTGGTACCTTTTTGATCAATATACACTTTAAGATTGTTGATTTTGATGCTCGGTACCACAATGGTGCTGCTCAGCAGCGAGCCGGTGTTTACATGAACGCCGCAGTAACCCAGCGACAGCAGTTGCGGGTCTGCATAACCCGACGGGCTGGCAATGGTAAGGTTGCCGAGGCTGAGTTTGCCATTGAGTATGCTAAGCGAAGCATCGCCCAATGTTACCTGGGTCTTGGTGGCATTGGTGCCCTCAATAGCGACAGCCTTGCGAATGATGCCATCAATTGAAAACAGGAGAATTACAATCACCACCAGAACCAGCAGAATGATTACGCCCAAGGTGCGACGGATGCTTTTTCCTAACGAGCCGGCCATAGCAAAGTCTCCAAAAAGTGCCAATAGACCACCAACAGAGTTGCAGGCTATTATATCTGGCGGCCTAAATTTGCGAAGAGGCTGCTGAATCCATAACCGCGTTGGAGTCGCTGAACGGGGAGCCGGTTGCGTTGTCTCGTCCTCAAAATTCACAAAATTGTATTGGCGTATGGCGTCGAAGGCTGCAGCGGTGCCAATTTGTTGTAAGTTGGTGTCTTAAAGCTTGGCCAAGAAGCTTATCG